>JANQKA010000110.1 GCA_028281405.1 Hasllibacter sp.
GATCGTTCGGTGGTGATTCGCGCTCCGTGCGTGGCGATGGATCGTCCTTCGGGAGGTTCGCGATTCGGGCGCGGACATGGATTGACCGGAGGGCACCCCGCGCTTCGGGGCGTGGACCGTGGATTCGCCCGGCGGAGGACCGCGCATTGGCGCCTGGTCCGAGGAGTTACCAACTGTAAGCCGTGGACGGAATTCGATGGGAATACGGCGGCGGGGATTGGGGTAATCGCGTGACCGCGGCGGGAGGTGTTCACACCGGGCGGGGCCGACGGCATGGGTGGGGTTGATCCCGAAGACTTTTTCGAAAGCGCGAATCCAAAATTCGCGGTGGTCGAACGGGCGTTGAAGCGCCGGAATGCCGGGATCGCGGACCCGCGGCTTTGGGACGACGTCCATCCGTCCGGGAGGCCGCCGAAGCGGCATCGAGGGGATCATCCGCTCCGGCGGCGGTGAAAGTTCAGGAGCGCCCGTCCTTGAACAGCCAACGCGCCATCGCGGCGGCGGCCAATGCCCCCGCGCATTGGGCCGCCACGAAGGCGGGGACATCCGCCGGACGGATGCCGGAGAACGTGTCGGATACGCAGCGGGCGATCGTGACGGCGGGGTTGGCGAAACTCGTCGAGGCGGTGAACCAGTAGGCGGCGGTTATGTACAGGCCCACCAGCCACGGGACCGCCGATGGCGCGGCGCGGCGGCCACCGATGATCGCGAACATCAGGCCGAAGGTCGCGACGGCCTCCGCGAACCATTGACCGCCGCCGCCGCGCGCCGTCGTGGATATTTGCGCCAGCGGCTGTTCGAACATTCCGTGGGCGATGACGGCCCCGAGAAGCCCGCCCGCGGTTTGGGCCGCCGCGAAGGCCGCGGCGCGGGGGGCAGGGATTTCGCCGCGCACCAGGAATCCGAGCGTCACGGCTGGGTTGAAGTGGGCTCCGGAGACCGGGCCGAGGACCGTGATCAGGACGACGAGAATCGCCCCGGTGGGGATCGTGTTGGCGAGCAGCGCGAGCGCGTCGTCCTCCGTCAGCGATTCGGCCATGATTCCGGACCCGACGACGGTCGCGACGAGGAACAGCGTTCCGAGAAATTCGGCGGCGAGGCGCCGGGCGGGGGAAGTGGGCATCGCGGGGTTCCTTTCGTGGCGGCGTTTGCGGGACCGCGAAACCGCTGTCGAGAATTCGCGCGGACGAAGGCGCCATCGCGGCGCGCACCGGGCGGAGGAGGGCATCGCACCCGTTTCGCCCCCCGGGAGTCACTATCCGCGTCGCCGCGCCGGTCGGAAGCGGCCGCGGGCAGACGGACCGCGTTTCCGCCGTGACGCCGCCGGCGCGTCCGACCGCGCGCCGCGGGGAATGGGGACCGACCGATCCGCGTGCTCCGGCCTGTGATTCGTACGCCGTCCGCGGGCGCGGCGCAGTTGATTCAGCGCCTCGACAGGGACTTGGAGGCCCGGTCGGCGCGGCGGGAACCGCCGGGGAGGCGACGTCGGATTCGGGTGAGACCCCGTCAACCGGAACGAATCGCCTGGCGGATGAAAAACGAATCGCTTGGCGAATCAAGAACGAATCACCTGGTCTCGGAGGGAAACCGAACGGCTCGCGGCAATCGCCGCCCGCGGCGTTCGCGGACAGCCCCGGCGGGCCGCCGCGGGCGATTCGCGCGGAGCGGAACACCACCCGTCGCCGCCCCCGCGACGGGTGGATGGCTGGGGTGGCAGGATTCGAACCTGCGAATCACGGTACCAAAAACCGCTGCCTTACCGCTTGGCCACACCCCAATAATGGGCGTTCAATAGAACTTCGCGATGCCCGGCGCAAGCCCCGAATCCTCCCGCCGCGGATTTTCAAGCTCTCCGGCGGACGCCGCCGATTCCGTCCACCCGCACGTGGACCCGAGGGGGACCGCAGGGGAACGGAGCGCGCCAAAATGCTCCGCGCGCCGAATGGAACCGTGGGCGGCGGGGTCCGCGTCGGCCCTCGCGGAATTCCTCGGATGTGTGGCGCGGCGGGCCTGACCGTTCGCGGTGTTCGTTCGTTGATGCCTCCCGGGGCCCGCCCGAACCCGACCGCGCTCCAACATCGTCAAGGGGAATGCCATCCTCAAGATGAATCGGCGGGCCCCCGTCCGGCCATCCGAGCTTGTCCGGAATGAGCCCCCGACATGTCGCGCGGAACTTCCGTAGCGGAAGCCGAAAAACCCGTCCACCGATCACCCGTCGCGGTTTCGAACGGTGGCACCATCACCGCCTCCGGGCCTTCAAGGGCGGCGGTTCCACACGGCATGGTTCATCGTCGCGTGTCCTGACAATTCCGCCGGGCGCACGGCCACGCATCATCGTCCCGATGGCGCGTCCGGCAACCCAACCCGCCGCCCCGCCGGGATCGCGGTCGGGAAGGAATCGCTCATCTCCATCGGCCGCCCTCCGCCGCAAATTCGGGTCACCCCGGCGGTTTGTCCGCCGTGGCGCGCCGCCGTGGCGGCCAAGGTCGACCCGTGTTCGAGGAACCTCGGGCGCCCCGGCCTTGCCGGCCCATCGGGATGTCCCCTCGCGAACGGTGGTCGAAGTCGCGGGTTGCCGCGGTTCTTCAATTTTTGTTCGTCTCCTCCCAGCGTTCCCTCTGCCAGGTGGGGCGCTCCGTGGCATCGGGAGTCTGAATTTCCTGACCCGCCGGGGCTTGTGGCGCGGGCGTGGATGCGCTAATCGACGAGAAACAAGCGGGAGACCGAACAATGGAAGAACTTCGAGCTCTCGGTTGGGAGATGTTCAACCAAGTGGGCATCCGAACCCTGATCATGATCGTGATCAGCATCTTGGCCGCGGTGTATCTGTTCGCCAAAATGTGGTTGTCCGCCAAGTCCTCCGAACGGAATTTCAATGCGTTGATGGAACTGTACAACAATCAAATCGAGGAAGGTCGGGAATTTCGGAGGGAAGCCCGCGAACGGGAAGAGGCCGCGAAGAAGGAAACCCGCGAACGGGAAGAGGCCGCGAGGAACCGGGAAGAGGCCGCGCGGAAGGAAGCCCACGAACGGGACGAGGCCGCGAGGAACCGGGATGAGGCCGCGCGGAAGGAAGCCCGCGAACGGGAAGAGGCCGCGAGGAAGCGGGAAGAGGCCGCGCGGAAGGAAGCCCGCGAACGGGACGAGGCCGCGAGGAAGCGGGAAGAGACCGCGCGGAAGGAAGCCCGCGAACGGGACGAGGCGTGGCAGAAGAGGCACGACGCCCTGGTCAAGGAACTTCATGAAAAGGAAGTCGCCCTGCGGAAGGAAATCGACGAACGGGACGAGGCGTGGCAGAAGAGGCACGACGCCTTGGTCAAGGAACTTCATGAAAAGGAAGTCGCCCTGCGGAAGGAATTCCGCGAACAAGACGAGGCATGGCAGAAGAGGCACGACGCCTTGCGGAAGGAACTTCACGAAAAGGAAGACGCCCAGCGGAAGGAGTTTAGCGAGCGGACGGTCGCCCTGCTGGAGGATCTGGCCGTGTTGAAGGACGTCCATGCCTTGCTCGCAACCCTCGTTCCGGAGCGGGAGGCGTCACCCGATAAGGCTCGGGAGGAGACCGTTCGCCAACTGGATTTCGGCGCGGGGCGGAGAATTTCACCGAATTCGGAAGAAGGGGAAGGGAAACTCCTCTCCGGCGGCCAACCGGGCGAACAGGTGAACGAACCCAAGCAAAGACTTCCCGGCAGCGGAAAGTTGGCGGGTCGGCGAACCGGTCCCGGGAAAGGGGCCCGGTTGCCCGCCAAGCGCGCCGGGTGAGAATCGGCGCGCCGGCATTCGACATTTCGTGCGCCTCCCGCGCCGGGCTTCCAGTTTGGGCTGATTGGATATTTTTTTCACGCGGCGCGCGGGGAGGCTCCGGAGGCGGGGCGCGACACGGAGTTCGGTCGACCCGGCGTCAACCGCCGGGTTCGGCCCCGCCCGACGGCCCGCTCCGCGCGGTGGCGGGCCGGGGGGACGCGGGGCCGCGGCTCTCCGGTTTGGCGTTTCCGCTTCACGGATGATCATACCTGGCCCTTTCAGAGACGATCGAGGACGAATCCCCGTTCGAGGTGGCCAGAAGCCGTTCCCATTCGACCCCGGCGGGGTGGAACGGGTCGCCGATTCGCCGTCCGCGATACCCCGGCACCTCCGCCCCGCCATGGCCAGCTCGCCCATCCCTACGCGCCCGCGGCGCCGTATTGGGGCGAAATCTTGTGGGCCTCCATGATATCCGGGCCACGGGAGTTCCCGTCGCCGCAAGCCACCAATCTGTTATCACCAAGCATTCATCCTCGTTCCGGGGCCGCCGACGTTCGTCCCACATTCCGCTCCCGCCCCGCGGAGATTTGACGGGGCGGACGTCCGTCTTGGCCGGACCGCATTGATCGAATCGAATTTCAGCGGCCCCTAGACGTGCAGGGGATCGGCCTTCGCCAACCGATCGAACGCCATCAGTCCAGCCACCAGTTCCCGCATTCGGTCGAGAGGAATCATGTTCGGGCCGTCCGAAGGAGCCTTGTCGGGATCCTCGTGGGTCTCGATGAACACCGCCGCGATCCCGAGCGACACGGCGGCCCGCGCCATCACCGGGGCGAATTCCCGTTCGCCGCCGGACGCGCCCCCGAGACCTCCCGGTTGCTGGACCGAATGCGTTGCGTCCATGACAACCGGGTATCCCGTCCGCATCATCCGCGGCAGCGACCGCATGTCGGTCACCAGGGTGTTGTAGCCGAAGGAGACGCCGCGCTCGGTCAACAGGATGCGCTCGTTGCCGGTGGACGCGATTTTGGCGGCGACGTTCTCCATGTCCCAAGGCGCCAGGAACTGGCCCTTCTTGACGTTGACCGCGGCTCCCGTCGCCCCCGCCGCGAGAAGGAGATCGGTCTGCCGACAGAGGAAGGCCGGAATTTGGAGGACATCCACCGCCGCGGCCGCCGCATCGCAGTGCTCGGGCGCGTGGACGTCCGTCAAAGTCGGGACGCCGATGGAATCGCGCACCCCTTCCAACACCCGGAGTCCCGCCTCCAGCCCCAACCCGCGCCTGCCCTTCAGGGAGGTGCGGTTGGCCTTGTCGTAGCTGGCCTTGAACACGTAGCCCGCTCCGGCCCCGGCGCAGATTTC
Source organism: Hasllibacter sp. (assembly GCA_028281405.1). Classification (GTDB taxonomy): domain Bacteria; phylum Pseudomonadota; class Alphaproteobacteria; order Rhodobacterales; family Rhodobacteraceae; genus JANQKA01. The sequence continues at coordinate 5,107 of JANQKA010000110.1, forward strand.
CTTCATCCGTCCGGCGATCATCTGGGCGTGGTCCGCGCTTTCCAACTGGCACGGTCCGGCGATCACCGTCAGCGGGCCGAGGTTCGATACGGGTTGTCCGGCGATTTCGACGGTCTTCATGCGCGCGCTCCTCGGGGGCCGACTTGCCGACGCCCACCCCGGCCGCGCGGGGCCGGGGCGCGGCGCGGAGGAAGGGTCAGATTTTTTGTTTCTGGATCTTCGCCATCCGACCCGCGACGATCGAGATCACCGCGGAGCCGAAACTCAGGAGCGCGCCCATTTTGGCGGCGTCCTGCACCGGTCCGCCGGGGAAGGCGACGGACGCGATGAAAAGGGACACGGTGAAGCCGATCGCGGCGATGCAGCCGATAACCGGAAGGTCGACGATCCTCATCCCCGCCGGAATGCCGAGGCCGAGGGGCCGCGCGGCGAACCATCCGAACAGCCAGATGCCGAAAGGTTTTCCGATGACGAGGCCCGCCAGAACCAGCCATGTCGGGGCCGCGATGGCCGAGAATTCCACTCCCGCGTTCATCAGGCCGAAGAAGAACAGCACGACCTCCACCGGGTGTTTGAGGAGATGTTCGATGTGGTTGAGCAGATCGGTCAAATACTGTTCGACCTCGGCGAAGATTCCGAAGGCCCGGTCGGCGTGCGGGATCGTCGGCACCACCGGCAGCAGCCCCAGCGCCGGGTGCAGGCCCGCCTCCTGGAATCCGTACCAACTTGCGGCCCCGGCGATCAGATAGGGCCAGAATCCGAATTTGTGCCTGACCCATGTCGAGTTCGGGCGGTTTTCCTTGCCCCGGTCGAGTCGCCGCGGCAGCCAATTGAAAAGCGCGAACACCGCGATGGCGGAAAACAGCGACAGCAGCAGCCATTCGGGCGCAAGTTCGCCTTGCGGATAGAACACCGCGAGGATGATGAGGCCCGCGGCGTCGTCGGCGATGGCCAGGAGCAGCAGGAACCGCACGGCGGGGTGCCCCGCGCCGAACACCACCCGACCGACGAGGTAGGAAAACGCGATGTCGGTCGCGGTGGGAATCGCCCAGCCGCGCGCGACGGCGTCGTAGACGTCGGATCCGAGGAAGGCGGCGAGGCCGAGGTAGACCGAGACGGGGCCGACCATGCCGCCGGCCGTGGCGACGAGCGGGGTCAGGGCCTTCCTGCCGCGCAGGCTGCCGTTCTTGAGGATCACGGCTTCCCAGACCTCCTTCGCGGCGATCGCGAAGAAGAAGGCCATGAGCACGTCGTTGACGAGATAATGGACGGACAGGACCCTGTCGGCGCCCGGGGGGCCGAATTCCTGGTGACCGTCGCCGTACGCCTTGGTCCAGTAGGAGTAGTCGACCCCCACCCAATCGTTGAACAGGAGGGGATGTTCCACCATGGCGTGGTAGGAATGGGGATCGAGATTCGCCCAGGCCAGCGCGATGGCCGCGCCGAAAACCAGCAGAAGCGAATAGTTCACGATGAAATTCCAGACGCGGTACACGCGGCCCTCCAGCTTTCGTTCGGGCCGCGTGTACCGGAACTCCCGGCTCCGGGCAATCCGTCAGGCGATGGCCTGCCAGGCGAGGCCCGCGGCGATGGAACCGACCAGCGCCAGGCCGAGATAGGCCGTGAACACGCGCGGCTTCACCAAGGGCCAGACGGCCATCGCCGCGGGAATGCTGCTGACGCCCCCCGCGAGCATGAAGGACATCGCCGCTCCCGCGCTCATGCCCTGTGCCATCAAGCCGTCGATCAGCGGCACGGCGGCGTAGCCGTTGAGATAGGCCGGCATTCCGACCAGCGCCCCGACGGCGACCGTGGACAGGCCCTCGCCGCCGACGGCGGTGGCGATCCACGAGGCGGGGACGTATTTGATCATCAGCGATTCGAGCAGGTAGGCCAAGGCGAGCCATTTGCCGAGGAACAGGGCGTTCCGGAGGGCGGTGTCGCGGAATACGCCGCGTCGCTCCGCCTCGGTCCAGAATGTCCAATTCGGCGTTCCCTTGAATGGGGACGGCCCGCATCCGCATCCGCCCCGGGCGGCTTCCTTTATCTGCCCGGCGAAGATCGAGCGTTGGGCCAGGATGTGGGTGACCGTGCCTCCGAACACGCCCATCCCGACCGCCGAGAGGGTTTTGGCGACGGCGAAGTCGGCGCCCAGCGCGCCCGCGGTGATCAGGAACATCGCGGGGTCCATCAGCGGCGACGACAGCCAGAACGCCATGACCGCGCCGAGCGGCACTCCCATGGCGAGCATCGCGGCGATGAAGGGAATCACCTCGCAGGAGCAGAAGGGCGCCAGTCCGCCGACCATGGCTCCGAGCAGTATCATCCGCGCGGGGCTGCCGATGAACGCCTTGGCCACGACGGCTTCGGCGCCGGTGGCCTTGAGGAAGGCGACCGCGAGAACGGCGAATGTGATCATCGGCAACGTGCCGAGGAACGCCCCGGCCGCGGTTCCGATCAATTCGTCCGCGGCGGTGGGCAGGAACGCCCAGATCAGGAGGGGAATCAGCGCGACCAGCGTCCAGACGCGGTCGATCCTCTTCAGTGGGGCGGGAAGGGCGGAAGCGATGTCAGCCATGGTCTTGCTCCTTTGTTGCGGCGTCGGCGCAGCATTCCTTCAGCAGGAAGTCCGACAGGTGTTTGACGGCGTCGAAGGCGACGGCGGCGCAGTTCACCGAGCGGCCGCGCCGCTCCTGGCTCACCAACCCGGCGCCCGCGAGGATCCGCATGTGGTGGGTCAGCGTCGATCCGGCCACGCCGGCGCGCTCTCCCAATTCGCCGATCGACAGGCCCTCCGGCCCGGCGCGCACCAGCGCGCGCAGCACCCCCAGCCTCTGCTCGGAGCCGAGCGCCGCGAAGGTCGAGGCGGCCTCTTCGATCGAAATGTCGTCGTCGCGATTCGTCATAT
>JANQKA010000772.1 GCA_028281405.1 Hasllibacter sp.
CGCCACGGGCAGCGAATTCCAATTCACCGTCAATTGGGATAGTTCCGTCACCAATCTTTTGGACAATATTTTCTATATTTACAACGGCATGAGCGCCGCAACGCTACAAGCGCAATCTGGGTCGTCGCTGCAGCCTGATCCAGTGCCGCAAGGGATGGTTGACTTTTTCGCGGACGACGGGGATTCTTTGACCGCCGATCCCGGCCCCGCGGACGTCCAGGACCGGATCGGTGATTTCGGTTTCGCCGACCCGTCGACTGAGGCGACTCCGGAGATGTCTCAATCCGGCGATGACTATCTTTCGTCGGCGTTTTATTCCTGAGCGAATTCGCCAAGCTGCGCGGCCACGTTTATCAGCCGCCGGGTATGATTAAGCCGCGGCGTGTTGGTGAAGTGGGTGGGGGTTCCGCGGAATAATGCTTCGCGACCGCCTTCCCATGGCCGGGCGGCTGGGTGGCGCGCTTCCCGGTGATGGAGCGACGGCTTTTGAACGCCCGCCGTGACGCGCGTGCGGGATCGGATCGGAAACCGGACGGGAGTGGATCGATCGATTTCGTCCCTAATCGGCGGAGACCGGACATCCGGAGTCGTCCCAGCGGATGGCTTGGCGTGACAATTTCGGCAATCAACGCGGGGAGGATCCCGGACGGGCGCGCCCAGCTTCGGCGTTCGGGCGGATACCGATATTCGACTGGCGCGCGGTCGCCGCTTCGGCTGGGCCATCGGGTCGTTGTTCATCCTCCCGTGCGGGTGCCATGTCATGTGCCGCGCGTGTTCCGGGGCGTCGGACGGGAATCGCGTTGCTTCCCTTGTGGACACCGCGCGGTTGCGTAACCGTCGAATCCGTTCCGCCGCAAGATCCGGCCCTTCGTATTTCATGTTGGAGATAGTCCCGGTTGGTTTTTCCCCGCCTCATGCCCGCTCCGGGGACCGTCGACGGAGTATTCCCCCATCCACCGCATCGCGGCGTCTTGATCGGGGGGGCTTCGGCCCTGACCTGACCGCGTCGGTGTGCGGGAGGCATGTGTTCGTGAAAGAATGCGATCGTGCGCGATGGGGAGCGGGCCGCAATGGCGCGAATCACGCGCGCCAGCACTCCCAACGTGAAATTTCCTTTTGGGATTTCACGGGATTTTTTGTTTTTTGGCAATCTTCGGCGCTCCCTTCCCCTTTTCCCCGGAATTTTTGCTCGAAGGGGAGAGAGCCGCCACATCTCCTAATTCACATTCGGTCTCCTCCGGGTTCCAGAATCCACGCCGCACCGACCATTTTCTTGCCCCGGCGCGCCTTCAGCCCTTCCAGGGCATGAAAGCGCAGCCACGGCGTTCAACCCGGGCTTTGGAACGAGGCGCATCCATTCGGGGGCACCTTCGATCCGCCGCGGTTCATGCCAAATCAAGCGGACGATTTTCAGGCGGACGCTCCAAGAACTGAACACGCGGTGGGCTGGCTGGCATTTGTTCGGACGTCGTGGCGTAAACCGTGTGTAGGGCATAAACTTCGCACGGGATTTGCGGTTTGGTGGCGCCGAACGAAACACGGGGAAATGCGCTTGTTTATGCATAAGCGCCCCCGAGGATCCTATTTATTGGTCATTCGGGGTTCCCGCGGATTCCACATTTCGCTCGATCATCATGCGCCCACGCAAGACGGAGCCGGCGGGCCGTACGCCCGGGGAAATCCCGCGGGCGGATGCGCCGCATCCGTCCGGGGGGGCATTCAATGGCTTCCGGGCGGGAGGCTCAGCGTTCGCCATCCTCTGCATCCGGTTTCGGGCGCGGATGTTCCGCCGCGCCCGCGCGGTCAGGCGTTCGCTTCGCGGATTTTGCCCGCGGCCTCCGCGTCGAAGGCGATTCCGTTGTCTTGGAGCATCTTGTCGAATTCGCCCGTCAACGTCATTTCGGTGATGATGTCGCATCCGCCGATGAATTCGCCCTTCACGTAGAGCTGGGGGATGGTCGGCCAATCCGAATAATCCTTGATCCCCTGGCGGAGCTCGTCGTCCTCGAGCACGTTC
>JANQKA010000121.1 GCA_028281405.1 Hasllibacter sp.
GGGGGGGGGCCGCCGCTTTCGCGGCGTGCCACTCCGAGGTTCCGCCTTCCATTGGATGACGTTGCCGGAGCCGGGGGGATTTCGAGCCGCATTTCCACCGCCGCGGTGCCGGGTTGACGGCACCCGCGGCGGACTTCCCAGTCTGCGACGACTTGCGGGTTCGTGTTGCATCCGGCGGCGGGGTGTGCCATCGCGGGATTGTAAGGCTTTGGGGATCGCGGGCGAAAGCCCTCCCTCACTGCCGCCCGGGGGGCCGCCGCATCCGCGGCGTGCCACTCCGAGGTTCCTCCTTCCATTGGATGACGTTGCCGGTGCCGAGGGATTTCGAGCCGCATTTCCACCGCCGCAGTGCCGGGTTGACGGTGCCCGCGGCGGGCTTCCCCTCTGAGGCAACTTGCGGGTAAGTGTTGCATTCGGTGGCGGGGTGTGCCATCGTGGGATTGTAAGGCTTTGGGGATCGCGGGCGAGAGCCTTCCCTCACTGCCGCCCGGGGGGCCGCCGCTTCCGCGGCGTGCCACTCCGAGGTTCACCTCCCCGACTGACCCGACCGCGTGACCACGGATCCTGCGTTTCTGGGGTGTTTGGAGGCCAATGCTCCGCCTCGCACGTCGTTGGCGCGGGGGGGCTACCCCTCCGGAGCGTGATCTCCTGGTTCGACTTGCCCCGCGTCTCCCGAAATCCGCGCTCCTCCGATCGGGGAGCAAGGAAAGTCTCAACCGCGATCAACCGTTCCCTCGGCATTCGCCTCCACCGCGGTTTCGTCGCCGAGCGACTCCTCCCGCCGATCGGTCGGTTTCGGCCACACCGACAAGGCACCCAACCGCATTCGCCAAGCGGACGGTTTTACCGAATCGAAAGATACCACGCGGCGACCCGCGTCCCGGAGAAATGAACGGCCCCTTCGGTCGACCGCCCACGGAACCGCAGCCAACGCCGCGATGATCAAAGAACGCGCCGACAAACCCCAGCGGCCATCCGCCGAACGCGCGCCGCGCCGGATCGACCGTCGCGGAGGCCCGAAACCCGGAACCCCACCCGGGCGGACCTTAGATGCCGACATCCACGATGGCGCGGGCGAGGATCGGCACGGTGTCGGCGTTGAGCCCCGCGATGTTCATGCGGCTGTCGCCGACCATGTAGATGCGGTGTTTCTCGCGCAACTCCGCCACCTTTTCCGCGGTCGCGCCGATGCGGGAGAACATGCCCCTGTGCTCCGCGATGAAATCGAAGCGGTCCGAATTGGTGAACCGCCGCAATTCGTCTGCGAGCCGACCGCGCAGATCCAGCATGGACACCCGGGTCTGCTCCAACTCGCTCCGCCAGTCGCCGCGCAATTCCGGGTCGGTCAGGATGGTGGTGACCACCCGCGCTCCGTGGTCCGGTGGGAAAGAGTAGTTCTGGCGGTTGAGATAGGCGAGATTCCCCTGAGCCGTCTTTGTGATTCCTGAGTCATGGGCGACGGCGATCAGCAGTCCGGTCCTTTCCCTGTAGATCCCGAAATTCTTGGAGCAGGAGGCGGCGATGATGGCCTCCGGCATCTCGGAAGCGATCATGCGCGTGGGTCCGGCGTCCTCGTCGAGGCCGTCTCCGAAGCCCTGATAGGCGATGTCGATGAACGGGACGACGCCGCGCCTCTTCAGGATATCCACGATCCCGCGCCATTGATCCAGCGTGGGGTTGGCGCCGGTCGGGTTGTGGCAGCATCCGTGAAGCACGACGACATCGCCGGCGGGCACCCCGTCGAGGTCGGCCGCGAGGCCGTCCCAGTCGAGCGCCCGGGTCGCGTCGTCGAAATAGCGGTAGGTCTTCGACGGCATGCCGAGATGCTTCACGATAGTCGGGTGATTCGGCCAAGTGGGCAGCGGGAGCCAGACCGCGGCTCCGGGATTGGCCATCCGGACCAGTTCCAGTCCTTGTCGGACGGCTCCTGTTCCGCCGGGGGTGGCCACGGCCGCGACGCCGTCGCGGGGAACCGCTCCGCCCAGAACCAGATCGATCATCGCGTCGGCGAAGGCCGGATCGCCCGCGAGCGAGGTGTAGGCCTTGGTTCCCTGCCCTTCGAGGATGCGCCGTTCGGCCTCCTTCACGGCCCGCATGACCGGGGTGTTGCCAGACGCGTCGCGGTAGACGCCCACGCCAAGGTCGATTTTGTCGTCCCGGGGATCCTCGCGGTACATTTGGCTGAGCATTAGGATCTTGTCAGGCGGCTGCTCGGTGAGAAGTTCCAGCATCAGGTGTCTCCCGTCTCAATGTCGAGGTCTTCGCGCATGCCCCATTCGGCCCATGAGCCATCATAAAGCGCGTGGTCGCGGTGGCCGAGGCGTTCCAAGGCGAGGCTGAGCACCGCGGCCGTCACGCCGGATCCGCAAGAGGTGACGATGGGCTTCGTCAATTCGATTCCCGCGCCTTCGAACGCGGCGCGCAGTCCAGATTCGTTTTTCATCGTGCCATCGGGATTCAGCAGGGTGGCGAAAGGAACATTGCGCGCTCCGGGAATGTGTCCCTTCCGCAATCCGGGTCTCGGTTCCGGAGCCTCTCCACGGAAACGCTCGGGAGCCCTGGCGTCGGCGATCTGCGCGCCGCCCCGCTCGACCACTGCGGCGATCTGAGCCGCGTCCTTCACCAAATGCGCCCGCCGCTGCGCAGTCATGTTCCGCTCGCGGGAAACGGGCGGCGTGTCCTCAACCGGGCGGTTTTCCGCCCGCCACTTCGGGAATCCGCCGTCGAGAACCGCGGCGTCGTTGTTTCCCATCAACCGGAACAGCCACCAAACGCGGGCGGCGGAGAACAGTCCCGCGCCATCGTAGACCACCACTTGGTGACCGTCCCCTATGCCCAGTGAGCGCATGCGGGAGGTGAATTTCTCGACGGGCGGAGCCATGTGCGGAAGTTCCGACCGCTCGTCGGAGAGGTCGTCGATGTCGACGAAGCGGGCTCCGGGAATATGACACAGATCGTACTCCGCTCGGGCGTCGCGCTCCATTTGAGGCAGGTACCAGGAAGCGTCGATGATCCGCAGATCGGGGTCGGACAAATGCGCGCCGAGCCACTCCGTGGACACCAAGGTTTGGGGGTCGTCGGTCATGCTTCGCTCCGTGGCCGCCGTGGGGCATTATAAACCCGGGGGGCGCGGGATTCAAGCTCCGCGGACCGGTGCGCGCGGCGGCCGGACGGATTCGACTCCGCTTTGCCGCGTCGGTCCCCGCGCCGGAGGATCGGATTCGCCGACGGTCCCCGGTCGCCGGTCGACCCGACCCTCGCGCCCTCCTCCCGACCGACCGCTTCCGCGGTCCACCAAAAATGTTCGGACGCCACCCGCCGAACCGCGAAGACGCCACGACGAATCTCTGGAGAATCCGGAACCGGAACCCCGACGGAAGAGTGAATCCATCGACCAGGAGCTCCTTCGTTCACCTTCCTCCCCGCCAGGGGAGGGAGCGATTCGCTCCGACTCCCGAAACCTCCACCCGTTGACCCCGCGCCCCGTTGGGGGAAGTTCCGCGTCAACCGTGTTCCTTGAGCAGCCGCGCCTTCTGACGACGCCAGTCCCGCTTAGCCGAGGTTTCGCGCTTGTCGTGGATTTTCTTGCCCTTGGCTATGGCGATCTTCAGTTTCACCAACCCTCGGTGGTTGAAATACATCACCAGCGGCACC
>JANQKA010000785.1 GCA_028281405.1 Hasllibacter sp.
ATCCGTCCGACTTCATCGGGAGAGGGGCGCTGACCCGGCTGAGGGATCAACCGCCGGAGAGATCTCTCGTCGGCATGACCATCCCCGGTGGTCCATTGACTCCCAACAGGGATGTCTGGCCGCTCTCGTCCGGTGGAAACGCGGTCGGGAAATTGACCAGCCTGGCCTATTCGCCGCGGCTCGAAACGAATATCGCGCTGGGGCTGGCGGCGGCGGGCTTCTCGGACCCCGGCGGGACGCTCGATGTCGCGACCCAGGATGGACCGCGCCGGGCGACCATCGTTGAATTGCCGTTCACTCCCAAGCACCAGACCGACGACCCGCGCGATCTGCTCGCCAGCGCGGCCGCCTGAAATTTCCGACCGTTCGCGGAGCCGCCCAACCGCCGGGACGCCGCGCGGGCGCCAGAAAGATTCCCCGCCCGGGGAGCCGCGCGCGCGTCCGGGTCGATTCCACGCGGGCGTGGTCCGCCGGACCCGGCCCTGATGGGCGTCGCCGGCGATGACGTCGATTCGACGCGGGTGTGGCCCTCCGTACGGCGGGATCCCGCGCGCGGAGCCGGGAGACGGGCCGTGCGGGGTCCAATTTGCCGGAGATGGGCGGGTTTCCCCCGTTTCGCGACGCGCCGCCATTCGCCGAGGATTCCCCTGTGGAGAGAGAGCCGGGCGCGGCCGGTGTCGTCAGGCGACCGACTTCCGTGTTTCGGCCAGCAGATGATCGACGACGCGCCGCAACGCCTCTTCATTATCGTCGCCTTCCATTTCGCGCAGGCGGTATAGGTCGAGTTGATGATCGGCGCTGGTCCCTTCGCGGATTATTTCAAGCGTGTGGTTCAGTTCCGCCCCGCATTCCAGCGCCGCCGCGTCTTCGGAAAGCCTGCCGACGAGTTCGGTCAGATTGTCCTGAACGTCCACCCGGTCGCCCTCCCAGCCGCCGAAATAAGAGAACACGCCGTAACGCTGCGCGATCCAGCGGTCGCCCGCGATGATCTCCGTCATCGGTTCGGGTGGCAAATCGTTCTCCCGGTCCAACCGGGTGTAGTATCTCAACAGGCAGGCGTACAGGGCAGCGATGGCGACCGCGTCGTCGAGGCGGGTGCACACGTCGCATATGCGAATCTCGATCGTTGGGTAGGAGTAGGAGGGACGGATATCCCACCACAGCTCGCTGCTGTTTTCGATGAAGTGCCGCTTCCGGTACTCGTTTATAATCTTTTCATATTCGGCGTGGGAGCCGAGCTTCGGGGGAATACCGGTCCGCGGCAGGCCTCCCATCAAGGTCAGACGCCATGACTTGAAACCGGTCGAGCGGCCGTCGGCGAACGGTGACGATGTGGAAAGGGAGTGGAACAGGGGCAGATGCCTCCGCATGGCGGTCATCACGCGGATGCGGGTGTCCTTGTCGGCGAATCCGGCGTGGATGTGCATGCCGCCGATCAGGAAGCGGCGGAGCGTGTCCTGATAAACCTGGACGAACTCCTCGTAACGCTTCTTCGGAGTGATCGCCTGCGTCTGCCATTTCGCGAATGGATGCGTGGACGCGGCCAGGATCGCGGCTCCGTGCTTGTCCGCAGCTTCGATCACGAGCCTGCGGGCGTCGCCGAGGCATTGCCTCACGTCGGCTATCGAGTAGCAGATCGGCGTTCCGATCTCGATCTGCGAGCTGATCGCCTCCCTCGTGACGATGATCGGCCCCGCGTTCTCCTCGCAGTACTCGAATATCCGGGTGTCGGGGGAGCCGGGGATGTCGCGGCTCTCCGGGTCGACGAGAAAGAATTCCTCTTCGACCCCCAGCGTCAGGGGGATGTCGTTCATGGTGTTCGTATCCTTCGGGCTGGATCTTCCGGTGAACCGTTCATCGGCATGGGTGGGGTCCGCCCGGCATTGTTTCGCATTCAACCACGCGTTCCGCACGGCACGTTCCGCGTATACGGGAGGTGTGTGGACGGGGCAAGCGCCTTGTACGCTGGACGTCTGGCGCGAGCCGGGTGATTCGCGTCCCGCGGGCCTCCGACGCGGACCCGGATGACTGGACTACGCCGAGCACTTCCGACACGCCGGTGATTCCACTCCGGCACCCCCCGCTCCGCGGAGCCGGAACGTTCCGCGCGAATTCCGGTCGCCGGTCCTCCACGGCCCAGCCTGGGCGCGTCGGACTCCCGGACCAGGTCCGAATCGCCACCGCGAATCGCGGATGGTCCGATCCGCACGCGACAACCGTTCCCGCCGGGTCCGCCCGGCACGGCCACCGCCGGAATCGCCACAGCGTGAAGGTGAACGAGAATTGGAGAAGCTCGACAAACACGGGCTGTTTACATTCTTTTCAAGTATTCCGGCGTCCCCGCGAGGCCCGGCGGGCCGCTTGGCCGTTGTCGGAATTCCGAATTCCGTCGCGATTTCCCCGACTCCCGCCCCGCGCCCAAACTTCGTTCGCGCGGAACACCATAAAACCGCCAAATCCGTCAGTGACGGAACACGAGGAATGAGGTGGGTCCGAATTGATCCCACCCATCAACGACACCAATGATGGGAGAAACCCGAGTCGCCCGCGGGCGGCGCGGGATTAATGATCGGCGAACATCGATTCCGGCGCGCATGGCGGATCAGAAACCCCGCCAAGCCCGGTTCTCACACGATATTTGCACCGATTCCGTGGGAAATCCGGAAAACGATTACGGGGTTTTACCTGGCCTGAAATCCATCCCTCGACGATGGCCGGCCACGCAACAGGCAAGGGGAGGGGATGCGAAAGCCTCTCGGATTCGAACGCTTTCAATCCAGTGTACGCGGTGATCGTCTCACCCATCGATTCGAAAAAGGGAATCGAGAGGTTCAACCGGATACATGCCAACATCCCGCCCGACTCCTTTCCCGTCCCGCCAAACGCCACGGTCATCCCGCCGTGCAGATCCCGCGCCGAAGGGATCCCGCAACCGGAGTCGCCCGCGCAACGATGCCGACATCCGTTACGGCGCTCGGAACGCGGAACCCGCCGCCGTGCGCCGACCGAGCGCGAGTTCGAACGCGTCGTCGGGTTCCGCTCTTTCGGTTTGAGGGAAGTCCAGTCGAGTTCCGATCGGGTTTCGTCCGGCCGCCCGGTTTGAGCGCAGCGCGGCTACCACCGTCCCGGCTCCGATAAAATCAACTCAACGGGCTGTGCTGAAGCGGCACGATCACATGCCTAACATGGAATGTCAAGCCGGAATTCGGGCACTTATGCTCCGTTCGAAAAAATAAACCCGAATCAATTTTGTCCTCCGCGAGCTGAACGCCCACAATGGATTCCAATAGCCCCTTTTTCCACTCCCTTAGAGCGCTTGTTGAATTGCCTTTCTTGTTGTAGATAATGATTTCCCCGTGATCCCTGTGAGGAGTCGCGGTTCCATATCTAGTCGACAGTTGCAGAAAGCCTCTGAGAAGGGAATTGCGTCCCCTGAGTATCTTCGCCTCCGCGATCCACATGTAATTTTCCGAGTGTGTAACAACGATATCGCAATGACCGTTAAAATAAGTGTTGTGGGTCGCGTCGACTCCCGCGGACTTTAGCATTTGAACGATCTGAATTGTTATCTCGTCTTCTCCGCGATCCATTTTCGACAAGACGCGTCGATTTTCCACAAGAAGACGGTAGGTTTGATCCATCAAATCCTCGATGGCGCACAATTTTTCATAATCCGAATCAGCGGCATACCAAGCCAATGCCCTGCCAAACGGGGAAATGTCGCGTGAATTTTGGATTTTCTCAAAATCGGGCTTCTTGGATTTCATGTCTTGATTCCATCCGAGATCGAACAGAACAAGCACGTTCGGCTGAGCGGGCTTGGCACCGGAACTCCGGTGTGCGGGTGATAGAGTTTCCCATTCCTGACAAGGTCGAATAATTCTCTCTTGGAGAGGTAAACCCTGCCATCATCCGTATCGAGGTACGCATGCAGGGACAACGGAACGGCCGGACCAGACATTGTGCATAGGAACACCAATGCTGGAATCAACCTTTCAATTTCTTGGGAGGCAAGCCGCCCCTCAAAGAAAGAAAGATCAATTTCATGCCATTCCACCGGCTCAAGTTCCGACAGCGCGTCGAGAATCTTTAGACAGACACTCAACATCTCCGGCGGGAGCCGGCGGGAATCCAAATACCGCTTGGCGGCGGTGAAATTCAAATGCCCCCCCGAATCCACCGATGAGTCATCGAGCTTGGAGGGATGCGGATTCGGGAATCTTCCTTCGAGAGGAGGAACCGGCGCATCGCCGCGGCCTTCGAACGACGCGGTATGCCGCTCTTGCGCTTGTCCCGACATGTTAAGCCTCCATTTCCTTCGTTCGGAACGGATTCACATAATACCATTCCAAGAGTGAGCCGCAATCGAATTGTTCCCGCCCTTCCTTTCGGAGCGGGAAAGATTCCGTTCGTGCCGTTGGAGTGAAACCGTCGGACTTTTGATTGGCCTCCAAGCCCGAATCGCGCCCATGATATTCGGTTTTTCCGGTTTCCGTACCGTTCCGATGACGGATTCGCCATGGATCACGGAGGGATGGGATTACGATGGCGCGCGACACACGAGCGGTATCCGCGTGGCGATGGCGGAGATCTCCCGGCGGACGGATTCCCGAGGCCGGGATCCGCGGAAGCGTCCCTTCTGAGCAACACGTGTCCGGAACGCGGCGCATCCCCAATTCCTCGATCATGTCGGCCATGGCCTTCCCACCCGGATTGGACGGACGGGCGAATTCGCGGCGGCAATTATTGACCGCAACCTTTCGCGCGGTGGGCTGGCGCCCGCCACTCATCGAGTCGAAGGGAGGTATCGTGGAACGCCGCCCATCCCGTTCGGAACGGCTCACATTCCGGTGAAGGAGAATCCCCGGCTTTCCGACCGCATGGGACATCGAACCATCACCAGGCACGGATCGAAGGACGCCCGACGATGGGCGAGAATCGTGCGAAAGCCGCCGAGCGGTGGATTTCGACCAACGCGGGCCAACCGACCGTGTCCGACCTGCCCGGCCAAGCCGAATATCCGGTGAATTTTCGTCCATGTCATGCCTCCCAGCACTCACCTGCTGGATATATATCAGAAAATTCGCCTGGACAAGGGCGTTGGTGGGCACTGGTGCATTTATTTATTCAAAGTGAATCGCCCGCGGGATCGAGGCTTGGCGCGGGCTTGGTCGGAGTGGGCCCTTCCTGCTGGCCAATGACCGGCGATGCGCGGCCGCGATCCCGCCCTGGCGGTCGTGAACGCCGAAAATTTTCGATGGAGGATCTTGCGCAACTCCGAATCAGTTGATCTCCGCAGGTTCGCCACATGGGAGCACCAAAATTCCCGCCGAACCAGACGACGCTTCCCCGTCGCGAATCCGATCGCGACCGCGCCGGTCGTCACGAATTCGCGCCTCCGCACGCCGCCGCGGCCGGAGGTTCGTTCCTCGACGGGTCTCCGAGCCAGGAGAACGGCAAGAACCGCGTCAACCGGACGGTCTCCTCCGCTGCCCGAAAAGCTGGACCAGCACCATCATCAGGGTCGTCACGAGAATCATGATGGTCGAAATCGACGCGATGGTCGGGTCGATCTGATCGCGGAGGGCGTTGAACATGTTGCGCGTCAGAGTCGGGTTGTCTCCGCCGGAGACGAACATCGCCACGACCACCTCGTCGAAGGAGGTCAGGAAGGCCAGCAGCGCGCCGGTGACCACAGCGAAGCGGATCTGCGGCAGGGTCACCGTGAGGAACGCCTTCCAGCGCGGCGCGCCCAAACCCCTCGCGGCCCGCTCCTGCGCCATGTCGTAGCCCTTCAGGGCCGCTCCGGTCACGATGACCACCAGCGGAAGCGCCAGAACCGTGTGGGCCAGCACCAGGCCTGTCACGGTGTAGAGGATGTTCAGTCTCACGTAGGCGTAGAACGCCCCGATCGCGACAAGGACCACCGGAACCATCATCGGAGTGAGCATGAGAACGAACGCCAACCGGACGAAACGGACGCCGGACGCGTGAAGGCCGTAGGCCGCCAGGACGCCGACCGGGGTCGCCGTCAGCATGGTCAGGAACGCCACCTTGAACGAGGTCCGGGTCGCGAGCATCCACTCGGACGAACCGAAATAGTGCCCGTACCAGCGGGTCGACCAGACGGTTGGTGGAAATTCGAGATACTGGCTGTCGGAGAACGACATCGGCACCACGATCAGGGTCGGCGTCACCAGCAGGACCATGATCACCGCCGAAAGCGCGTAGAGCCAGAGGCGCCGTCCGTGGGTGACCTGCGTCTCGGTCGCCGGTGAACGCAGCCAGCGCAACATCAGTTCCCGCCCCCGGCGGTGATCCGCTCGAGATTCAGGAAGCGCGAGGCGATCCACAGGATCAGCATCGTCAGAACCAGAAGTACAACGCCAAGGGCGCTGGCCGCGCCCCAATTGACGAACAGTTCTATGTTCGAGACGATCTTCATGGAAACCATGATCACCTTGCCGCCGCCCAGCACCGCGGGCGTCACGAAAAATCCCAGGCAGAGGATGAACACCATCAGCGACCCGGCGAACAGTCCCGGCAGAGTCAGCGGGAAGAACACGGTCCAGAAGGCGCGGTTCGGCCCAGCGCCGAGATTCGCCGCGGCCTTCATGTAGTCCCGGTCGATCGAGCGCATGGCTCCGTAAACGGGCAGGATCAGGAACGGCAGCATGATGTGGACCATTCCAATCAAGTTGCCCGTCATGTTGTGCACGATCTTGATCGGCTCGTCCCAGAGGCCCAGCGATATCGCCCAATCGTTCACCAGTCCGCGCTTTTGAAGAAGCACCAGCCAAGCGTAGGTGCGCACCAGAAGCGAGGTCCAGAACGGCAGCAGGACCGTGATCAGGCAGAGGTTGGCGAGCCGGCCCGGAAGGCCGGAAATGAAGTATGCCAGCGGATAGCCGATCAAGACGCACAGGCCGGTGGTCAGGAAGCCGACTTCGAAGGTGGTGCGGAATATCCGGGCGTAGGACTTGCGGGCGAGCATCCGCTCGTAGTTCTCCAGGGAGAAATTCCCGTCCGCGCCGATGAACGAGACGTGGAACAGCCAGCCGACCGGAATCACCAGTATCGCGAGAATCAGCAGGATCGCCGGCGAGGCGAGGCCGAACAGTTTCAGCCGCTCGAGTCGATCGTCGAACCTCAGGCCCGCCCGGTTCGCCGCCGCGTCCATCTCAGGAGCCGCTCCCGTCGATCAGCACGGTGTCCTCGGGCGCGAGGCAAAGCGTCACCGCGTCGCCCACCGAGGGCAGCCGTTCCGCGTCGCCGCGCCGGGTCGCGCCGCGCAACGCCACCATTCCGCCGTCGGCGAGCCGGGCGTGGAGCAGGAAGCTGTCCCCCTGATAGACGACCTCCGCAGTCGTCGCGGCGAAGTTGTTGGCGTCGGCCCGCGGGCCTTCGGGGGAAAGCGAGATCCGCTCCGGCCGGATCATCAACAGGAGTTCGCCGGCTTCGGGGACGGGAGCGCCGAGAAGCAGCTCCTTTCCGTCGTGAAGGATCCGTCCGCCGCTTCGGGAGACCGCGAGGAAAGTCGAATCACCGATGAAATCCGCCACGAACCTGTTGGCGGGGCGCTCATACAGGTCGCGGGGCGTGGCCAGCTGCATGATGCGGCCGTGGTTCACCACCGCGATCCGGTCGGACATAGTGAGCGCCTCGCGCTGGTCGTGGGTGACGTAGACGGTGGTCATGCCCAGCTTCTCGTGCAGGTGCCGGAGCTCGATCTGCATCTGGTCGCGCAATTTCTTGTCCAGCGCCGAAAGGGGCTCGTCCATGAGCAGGATGCGGGGTTCGAACACGATGGCGCGGGCCACCGCGACGCGCTGCTTCTGCCCTCCGGAAAGCTGGTCGATGCGCCTGCCGCCGAAGCCGCCCAGCCGGACCGTCTTCAACGCACGCTCGACCCGGGCGTCCAATTCGGATTTGGGAACACGGCGCAATTTGAGCGGATAGCCGACGTTTCCGGCCACCGTCATGTGCGGGAACAGCGCGTAGCTTTGGAACGTCATGCCCACGCCGCGGCGGTGCGGCGGCGTGCGGATCATTTCCCGGCCGCCGAATTTCAAACTGCCGCGGTCGGGGCGGGTGAAGCCCGCGAGGACCATCAACAGGGTCGTCTTGCCCGAACCCGACGGGCCGAGCAGCGTCAGGAATTCCCCGCTGTCAACTTCGAGGGAAACGTCGTCGAGCGCGTGGACCGGGCCGTAGGTCTTGGTGATGCCGCGCGCCGAGATCGGAAGCGCGTCGCCGGATTTCTCGGTCAATTCGGCCCTCCCGGCAGTCGTTGAGGTCAGGCGGGCGCCGGCGCGCCCGCCTTGGTTGGAGCCGCGACCGTCACTCGGTCAGCATTTCCTGATACAATTCGTCCGCGATGGTTTCCCATTTGGCGTACCACTCCAGGGAAACCGGAAGCTGCCTGGCGGCGTTTTCCGGCGAGGAGGGCAGCCCGGCGGCCTGCGCGGCGGTGATCACCCCGGTTTCGTAGGCCGCCTTGTTGGTCGGGCCGTAGGTGATGTACTTCGGAAGGTCGTCCTGGTATCGGGGCTTCGAGATCTCGGCGAGGAATTCCATCGCGACGTCCTTGTTGGGCGCGCCTTTCGGGATCGCGAAGCAGTCGTAGTCGAGCAGCGCCTGGTCGAAACTGTAGGCCACCCTGCCCCCGTCCTTTTTGGCGTTGTCGAAACGGCCGTTCCAACCCGACGTCATGTCGACCTCCCCGTCCTTCATCAACTGCGCGTGCTGCGCGCCCGAGGTCCAGAACACCGCGATGTGGGGTTTGAGCTCGCGGATCTTGTCGATGGCCCGTTCGATGCCCGCCTCGCTGTCGAGAACCCTGTAGACATTCTCCGGCGCGACGCCGTCGGCCATCAGCGCTCCCTCCAGGGCGCCGGCCACCTTTCCGCGGTAGGCGCGGGAGCCGGGAAATTTTTCCACGTCGAAAAAGTCCGCCCAGCTTCGGGGACCGTTGTTCCCGTAGGTGTCGGTGTTCCACGCGTAGACGGTCGAGAACACGTCTCCGCCGACGCAGTGCTCGGTGTAGAGCGTGGGGTAGAAGGTCGAGACATCGATGATGTCGTAGTCGAGCGGCTCCAGAAGCCCTTCGGCGGCGGCGCGCGCCGCCGATCCCGACCCGCTCGCGACGATGTCGAGCGTGACCCGTCGCGAGCTGACCTGCAGGCGCACGTCCGACATGCCGCCGTAGGTTTCCTGTTTGACCTCGATGCCGGTGGCCGCGGCGGCGGGTTCGAAGAGCGCCTTGCTCTGCGCCTCCTGATACGAGCCGCCCCAGGAGGCGATGGTCACGGACTTGTTCATCGCGGTGGCCGGGGTCGCGGCGAGCGCGGTGGTGATTGCCAAGATGGCGGTTGTTCTCACGGTGATGCCTCCGTTCTGGAGTTGTCCGGTCCGACGACCGCGCCCCCCGCGCTCCGCCGATTCTCCCGGGCATACAACCACTTCGAAGGGCCGGGCGCAAGGGGCGATTCCGTCATCAGCCGTCCCGATATCCGCGCGCGGAACGTTTTCGACCGCCGGATCCGTTCCCGTCCCCGCGGACGGCCCGTTCATGTTCCCGCTCGTCCCTCCACCGGCGCCAGGCGACCGCCGCGGGCAGGAACCATCGCTTTCCGGCGTGGAACGGCCAGGCCGGATGGGGCAGCCCGTCGAAAGCGGTCCGACCGTCCTCCAGTCCCAGAACCTTCCGTCCCGCGCGCATGCCGAGATAGCTGGCCATGGACACCCCCGAACCGCAGTATCCCAGAGCGTGGTGGACGCCGTCCCGTTTCCCGGTGTGGGCCAACTCGTCGAAACTGTAGGCGACGGTGCCGCTCCAGCAGTGCGAAACGCCGTGGGGGCGCAGTTCGGGGAAAATCCGGCACATGGTTTCGAACAGCCTCGGCGCGGCGTCGCGAGGATCGGTTTCTCCGGCCGAAACCCGTCCCCCGAAGGCGATCCGCCGGCGATCCGGCGTGGCCCGGTAGTAGTAGACGACCCTGCGCGTGTCGCTCGCGATCCTGTCCGTGGGGAAGAGCCCGTCCACCAGGCCCGGCGGCAGCTCCTCGGTGACGATGATGTAGCTTCCGATCGGAATCACCCTGCGCCGGAGCCAGGGCGTCAGGTCCGTGGTGTATCCGTTGGTCGCGACGATCACGTCCCGGGTTTCGACGACGCCGCGGGCGGTGCGGACGGCGAATCCCGAAGCTCCGCGCCGGATTGAGAGCGCCGGGCAATGGCCGACCACCTCCGCGCCCGCCCCGAGCGCGAGCCGCAGCAACTCCCGGTGATATTTCCCCGGATGCAGGGAGCAGTGGTCCGTGTACACCACCCCGCCGAAGTAGGCGTCCGTGCCCAATTCGCGCCGCTGCTCGCCGCGCGGCACCGCGAAGCTCGCGATTCCCTCCCCGGTCCGCATCCGTTCGGCGCTCCGGGCGAGTTCCTCGTAGTGCCGCGGGGTGTGGGCGGCGTGAAACCGTCCGGCGCGGCGGAAATCGCAATCGAGTTTCCGTTCGTCGATGAAATCCCTGATCCAGTTCAGGGCGTTCACGCCTTCCCCGCGGATGGCGCGGGCCCTTTCGGGACCGAACCGGGAGGCGAGTTTCTCCAGCGTGGGCTTCACGCTGGTGCTGATCTGCCCTCCGTTGCGGGTCGAGCACCCGAATCCGGGATCCTCCGCGTCGAGGACCAGCGTGCTCCTTCCGCCGCCCGCGGTCTGGATCGCCGCGTTCAACCCGGTGTAGCCGGCGCCGACGATCAGGACGTCGACCTTGTCCGGCGGGGCTCCGGGCAATTCCGGCGCGGGGGGCAATCCGTCGAGCCAGTAGGAGCGCCCGGGCGGGGCGGACAGGTTCATCCTCATCTCCTTCCTCCGGGGTGGATGGCCTCGGCGCCAAAATCGCACGGAATCACCTGACGCGACAGGGCGATTCGGGAGATTCCCCGCAATGCGCCAACGGCATCGAAATCCGGAAAGACCATAAATTATGGGGCGCGATGAGGTCGCGAATGCGATTTGAACCAAATTACGGCGAAGCTCGGATATTGTGGAATCGCCATCATCGCTTCGGCTTCAAATGATCATCCGATGCGGGTTCCATCCTTGTTTTACATGGGTCAACCGAAATTCCAGGCACGCATCGCTGGATTGGATGGCGGGCATCAACGCAGGACCGATGACATTCGATTCCAGCGGCATCACGTGGATTCCGCGAT
>JANQKA010000818.1 GCA_028281405.1 Hasllibacter sp.
TCGCCTCCACGTCGTCCGACCCCATCTCGTAGAGCATCTTGTTCGACAAGGCGACGATGTCGGACTCGCGCACGCCGGGTTTGAGTTCTTCGTAAATCATGTGGTAGACGCCGTCGACCATGGACGCGGCCTGCGTCAGAAGCTGGATCTCGTCCCAATTCTTGATCTCGCGCGCCGCCAGCATGATCTGTTGGCCGTCAACGACCTCCAGACCCTCGTCGCGCAGCGCGTGGAACATGGCCGTCTCGGCGTAATCCACCCCCACCGGCATGTCGGCCATGCCCGCGTCCCGGATCAGTCCGGCGATCTGCTTGGCGTACTTCTTCATCAGGCCGAATTCCGGAGGGATGGTTCCGCGCATTCCGACCACGCCCGCCAGACAGTGGTCGGGCTCCAGCCAGTCGGAGTGCTTCCGGTGATGCACAGCCGCCGACCCGAAATCCCAGACGTAGGGGCTGTCGTCCCCGGTCAGCAGGCAGAAGCGGCACATCTTGTCCCGCTCCCATTCGCCGATCTTGGTGGCCGAAACGTAGCGGATGTTGTTCACGTCGAACATCAGCAGCGTGCCCGCGGGCGATTCCCGCAACGCCTGGCGCGTCCGCGCCAGACGGTATCGCCGCAGGCGGTCGTGATCGACCCGCCGCTCGAAATCCACCGAGGTGTGGCCCCACGCGGGAATGCGACCCTCCCAGCGCCAATTCGGCTCCAAATCCTGGGGTGTCAGAAGATTGGGCATGAGCGCGCGCGACATGTCTTTCTCCGTTCTTACCCGCCCTCGGGCGTTTCTTTTGTCTCCGCCTCGCGGCGGCCTTTCCGTTTCCGCCTCCGGGCGGCGTTTCCGTCCCGCCCTTCGGCGAATCGATCCTTCTCCGCTCCGCGGAGATCCTTTCGTTTCCGCCCCCGGGCGGCGTATCCGTTTCCGCCCTTCGGCGATCCATTCGTCTTCGCCCCGCGGCGGCCCTTCTTTTTCAGGGCAAAGGCGGAGTTTTCATCCCCGCCCTTCGGCGATCCGATCCCTCTCCGCCTCGCGGCGGTCTTTCCATTTCCGGACCTCGGCGGTGATTCCGTCCCCGCCATTCCGCGACCCGCTCCCTCCCCACCTTGCGGCGGCCCTTCCGTTTCCGACCCCGGGCGACGTTTCCATTCCCGCCCCTCGGCGATTCGACCCTAATCCGCCCCCGGGCGGCGTTTCCGTTTCCACTCCTTCCGCGATCCGGTCCCTCTCCGCCCCTCGGCATCCTGCCGTTTCCGCTCCCGGGCGGCGTATCCGTCCACGTCCTTCGGCGATCCGAATCATCTCCGCCTTTCGGCGGTCCGTTTCGACCTCCCGGCCCCGCTAGGCTTGGCGACCGTCGGCCGTCGCCGCCAACAACACCCCGGCGACGACAAGTCCGATGCCTGCCATCCGTCGCCACGAAATCCCGCGGGCATCGAGGCCGAACGCGCCGAAATGATCGATCAGTGCGGAGCCGATCAACTGGCCGCCGATGATGCAGAGGAAATAAACCAGGGCTCCCGTCACGGGCGTC
>JANQKA010000838.1 GCA_028281405.1 Hasllibacter sp.
CGCCACGATTCGGGTCAGGGCCACCGACGATCATGGCGCGCACGTGGACCACGCCTTGGAAATCACGGCGAACGCCGCCCCCGCCGCGACGCGTGAAGCTCCGTCCGGCGCGGTGATTCTGACGACGGGCGGGGAGTTGAATCCGATACCCGTGAGCGGGTGGTTCGAGGACATGGACGAGGGCGCGACGTTGACGTACTCGCTGGTGGACCCGGCCGATTTGAATGACACCGGATTGACCTTCGACTCGGCCAGCGGCGAGATCCGCGGAACGTTCACGGGAAACGCGGACGCCTCGGTCCGGGTCAGGGCCACCGACCAGCATGGCGCGCACGTCGTGCACGCCCTTCAAATCACGGCGAACGCGGCTCCCATGAAATCGGCGGAGGCTCCGGCGGCCGACCACAGGATTGTTCTGACGACGGGTTCCGCAGTGAACCTGCCGATCGACACGGGCCGATGGTTCTCCGACGCGGATGGAATCGGGACATTGACATATTCGCTGGTGGACCCTTCCAATCTGGACGGAACCGGACTCGTTCTCGACGCCGCGAGCGGCGAAATCCGGGGAGAATTCATCGGAACCGGGGACGTTGCGGTCCAGGTCAGGGCCAGCGACGGGCAGGAATCCGTTGAACACGCGGTCGCCATCGCGGCGAAACCACCGAAAAAATTGACCGCGCTGCCGGACTCGCTTGTAATTCCGTCCGGCGTCCCGATGCCGGCCACCGATTTGAGCGGGGCTTTTTCCGATCCCGGCCCGGGAACGACATGGATATTCGACGCCAGGGTGGGAACGGAAAGCTTGGATTCGGCGGACATCGGACTGTCGTTCAGTTCGCGCGGCGTGCTCTCCGGAACATTCACGGGAACGGTCGACACGGTGGTCACCTTGACCGCCGGTTCACCGGAAAGAAGCGGCGAAGAGAAAAGCTTCATCGTCAGGACGGCGGATCCCGCGACCGGTGGCCGCGGGCTCGACGAGCACAATTCCGTCGACGAATTTTTGATCGGAACGATCGCCCAAACGGAAATCGTCGCGGGCCATGGCGACGACGTGGTTCATGGCGGACCCGGAGATCAAACGATTTACGCGGTTGAAAACGGAAGCGATTCCGGAGCCGATCAGACGGACGTGGCGCTCTACGACGGTCCGCGGGACGAATATGTTTTTTCGTTCCCCACTTCCGAAACCGGAGCGCGCGGAATCACGTTGAAATCCAATGACGCGGCAGTTTCCGGCACGGACACGCTTTTTGGATTCGACGAAATTCACTTCGACGATCGAAAAATCATGATCGGCGCCAACGGCACCGCGGGGCATGACATCGTGTTTGAAAACACAACGGCCTACGTCCAAATCGAAGGGGGAGTGGGAGACGATATTCTCATCGCGAATCCCGACAAAAATTCATCCATCGCCAGATATGCCGGAGACATCAAAGATTTCGCGTTCGAATTTTCAGGATCGCTCGTGATCACCGACGCCGACACGGGAGATGGGTTCGACGAGGGATCCGACCAGCTGCATGGGTTTGAAATTCTGAATTTCGACGATCAAGGCGGAGTAAGAATCCAAGGCATCAAATTCGGATCTGGAAACACGGGGGATGTGGACGCAAACCCCAACATGTTCAACATAATCCACGGGGAGGGCGGAGGTTACACGTTCAATGGCGGCAGCGGGATTGATATTTTTCAATTTCTGACCGCCGCGGACAGCACGGTCGCCGTCATGACCACGATCAAGGGATTCAACCAATCGCAGGGAGACCGCATCGCGCTGGGGAAGGAGATTGGACCCGTGACCGTGACCGAGTCCGGAGGAAACACGATCATGGCGAACCCGTCCGGCTTCTCGCTGACGATCGAGGGAGTTGGACATGGATTCGACATGGGATCCCACTATTATCACATAGGCGTCGACAACCCGATCACCCTCACGGCGGGCACGGAGTTGAATCTCCCGATCAGGCTGAAGAATTGGTTTCCCGACGAGGGCGAACCAGGGGAGTTGATGATTTCGTTGGTCGATCCGTCCGACTTGGACGGCACCGGACTGTCGTTCGACTCCGCGAGCGGCGAAATCCGCGGCACTTTCACCGGAACGGAAGACGCGACGGTCCGCGTCAGGGCCGGGGTTGGACAAGGGGCCACCGAACACGAAATCAGAATCACGGCGGAATCCCCGATACATTTGACCAATCTGCCGGGCGCTCTGGTCGCGGATGTTGGAAAACCGATTCCGGCAATCGACTTGAGCGGCGTGTTCTCCGACCCCGCCCCCGGGGAGGAATGGACCTTCAGCGCGGTCGTGGGAGGAACGGGGATCGATGCCGCGGGCGTCGGCCTTTCGCTCGATTCGTCGGGAATACTTTCCGGTACCTTGAACGGAGCGGTGAGCGAGACATTCATTTTGACCGCGAGGGACGGCCGGGGCAACATTGAAACGGTCAACTTTCAAGTGAAAAGCACCATTGGGGGCGAAGGGAGGGGGCTGAACCATCCTTCCAACGCGGATGAATTCCTGATCGGTTCGGATGAGGGCAATCAGATTATGGGGGGGTATGGGGACGATTTGTTCTATAGTGGTGGCGGCTATGACAAAATCTTCGGCAACAGCGACCGCAACGCCGAGACATACTTCGGTGAAGGCGACATGGATACGGATGTGGTGGTGTATTCGGGGATGCGGGATGATTACATTTTCGACGCCCCGGATACATCCAAGCCCGGTGGGCTGGGAATAAACGTTATTCCCGACTTCAAACACGGAGGGGGCAGAGACAATTTGATTGGAATAGACGAGATACGATTCGAGAATCAAGCACTCGTGGTGTCCACCAACGGAACCGACGGACATGATATTGTATTGGGAACGGCCGGCGACGACGTGGTCACCGGCGGCGCGGGGGACGATATTCTCATGGCGGGCAACGGTGGGGACGACGACGCCGCGGTCCACGCCGGCGACATCCGCGACTTCCGGTTCGAAATGTTCGAATTGCTCGCGATCACCGACGCCAACTCCGCGGACGGAACCGACGAGGGTTCCGATCGTCTGTGGGGTTTTGAAAAACTCCGGTTCGCCAACGGCGTCGAAGTGAACACCGCGAACATCAAATTCGGATCGGGCAACTCCGGAGATGTGAACGCCACCGATTCCACGAGAAACGTGCTATACGGCGAAGGCGGTGGTTACACGTTCAATGGTGGAAGCGGCGCGGATATATTTCAGTTCCTGACATCGGCGGACAGCGTCGTCGCGGGCACGACCACCATTGTCGGGTTCGACCCTTCGCAGGGAGACAGGATCGCCTTGGGCCGGGAAATCGGCGCGGTGACCATCACCGAGGTCGGCGGAAACACGATCATGGCCAACTCCTCGGGCTTTTCGCTGACGATCGAAGGCGCCGGATTGGGCCAAGCCCCGGACGACCTTTATTGGCACATCGGCGTCACCCCGGCCGCGAGTTCCGCCGTCCGGCCGCCGGACGGGGAGGAGATCGCCGCCTCCGACATCGGCGATGGGCGGGCTCCCGCGGATGACGCCGGGCCGGTTGAAGTGGTCTCAACCATCGTCGACTTCGCCGTGGACGGGGACGACGGGGAAAGCGCCTTCGGGCTTCGGGACATCGCATGGATTCCGGAGGCTGACGGCCCCGCGCTTTTCGAGGAACCGGATGTCCCGGGAGACGCGGCGGTTCCGTTCGCGGGATGCGACGATTATGTCTGCTCCCTTGGTCTGACCTGATCCTTTGTCCACGTGGTCGCGTTCGCGGCTGGGACGATCCGCGATCCGAAGCATTCCGTCCGCGGGGCCCCCGCGCTTGCGAAGCCGCGCCGGAGAGCGTATTCAAGCGCGAATCGGAGGGGAGCGTCATGTTCACCGGAATCGTCACGGACGTGGGTCGCGTCGTTTCGCTGGAGGGGCGGGACAGCCTCGGCGTCAGACTGTCCTGTTCCTACGATCCAGACGGAATCGATCCGGGCGCCTCCATCTCCTGCGACGGGTGTTGCCTGACGGTGGTGAACCGCGGGGGGCGGGCGGGGGACGCTTGGTTCGATGTGGACGTCTCCGCCGAAACCCTCTCCAAAACAACGCTGGGCGGCTGGGCCGCGGGGCGGCGCGTGAATCTCGAGCGCGCCCTCAGGGTGGGCGACGAGCTGGGGGGGCACATCGTGTCCGGCCATGTGGACGGCGTCGCGGAGATCGTGGGAGTCCGGCCGGAAGGCGACAGCCTGCGCTTGAGCTTCGAAGCTCCCGGCGACCTCTCCAGGTTCATCGCGTCCAAGGGATCCGTCGCGCTCGATGGAACATCCCTGACGGTGAACGAGGTCGACGGGGCGCGGTTCGGGGTCAACCTGATCCCGCATACCCGGAGGGTTACCGCGTGGGAGGACCGTGGAGAGGGGGACCGGGTCAATCTGGAGGTCGACGTGGTGGCCCGCCATGTCGCGCGGCTGAAGGAATGGAATCCGCAGGCATAATTTCCGTTGCCGTACCGGTTGAGGACGCGGTGGACCGCCACCGCCCCGATCGGGCGACGCGGCCGCGTCGGAATCGGTCCTCCGGGGAGGCGGCGGAATTCTCGTGAAACGCCAGGGGAGCGAAGGAAACGAATCGGGAGTCACCGCGCGGGAGCGGCCGCTCTGGACGCCGCCCGGGGAACGGGATAGGGCGGCGCGGCACCGGCGACGGATCGACGATGACCGATTACGACTACAGCGACGCGATCTCCTCCGTGGACGAGATCCTGGAGGACGCCCGCAACGGGCGGATGTTCATACTCGTCGATCACGAGGATCGCGAAAACGAGGGCGATCTGGTAATTCCAGCGCAGATGGCGACGCCCGAAGCGATCAACTTCATGGCGACCCATGGACGCGGGTTGATCTGCCTCGCCCTGACGGACGCGAGGGTGACCGAGCTGGGCCTTCCGCTGATGACGTCCAACAATTCGTCGCGCCACGAAACCGCCTTCACCATTTCGATCGAGGCGCGGGAGGGCGTGACGACCGGCATTTCCGCCCACGACAGGGCGCGCACGGTGGCCGTGGCCATCGATCACCGGAAAGGCTCCGGCGACATCGCCACGCCCGGGCACGTTTTTCCGTTGCGCGCCCGCGAGGGCGGGGTTCTGGTGCGCGCGGGCCACACGGAGGCGGCGGTCGACGTCTCCCGCCTCGCCGGATTGAATCCCGCCGGCGTGATTTGCGAGATCATGAACGAGGACGGCACCATGGCTCGGCTGCCCGACCTCGTGGCCTTCGCGCAGTTGCACAACCTCAAGATCGGGACGATTTCCGATTTGATCGCCTTCCGTCGCCGCAACGACAATCTCGTGAGGGTCTCCAGCGAGAGGACCGTGACCTCCGAGTTCGGAGGCGAATGGCGGATGCGCGTTTATACCGACACCGCCCACGGCGACGAACACATCGTTCTGACCAAGGGCGACATTCCCGGTTCGGGCCCGGTTCCGGTGCGCATGCACGCCCTCGACCCGATGCTCGACATCATCGGCCTTGGACCGGCGGGACGGGCCGGCGAGTTCGGCGACGCGATGAGGTTGATCGCAGCTGAGGGGAGGGGGGCGCTGGTTCTGCTCCGTGACACGACGATGAAGTTGCGCACTGACGACGCCGTGTCGCCGCAGACGCTCCGGCAATACGGGCTCGGCGCCCAGATACTGTCCTCGCTCGGATTGTCGGAGCTGATCCTTCTCACCAATTCTCCACGCCCGAAGGTCGTGGGCCTGGAGGCCTACGGACTTTCGATCGTGGACACGCGCAAAATCTCGGAGATCGGCTGATGGCGGGACATTCCGACAATTCACTCGCACCACCGGTGTTCGACAGGCCAACCAAGGTGTTGATCGTCGTCGCCCCCTATTACTCGAAGATCGCGGAGGCCCAACTCGCGGCGGCGCGATCCGTTCTCGAGAGGGCCGGAGCGGCCCACGAATCGGTCGAGGTTCCAGGCGCCCTGGAGATTCCTCCGGCGATTTCGTTGGCGAGCCGCCTGGGCGATCATGACGGATTCGTCGCGCTCGGCTGCGTGATCCGGGGCGCGACCTCCCACTACGACGTGGTCGTCAACGAGAGCGCCCGGGGCCTGACGCTGCTGTCCATTTCCGGCGTGGCCGTGGGCAACGGCATCATCACGGTCGACGGCATGGAACAGGCCGAGGAGCGCGCCGACGGAGCGCGGCTCGACACGGCGGGCGGCGCGGCCGAGGCGGCGCTGCATCTGATCGCGTTGAGGCGGCGCTGGGGCGGGACGCGTTCCACGGCGGGGTTCAGACCGTTCCGGGGGGATGGAGAGGACCGGGAATTCCCGGCATGACCGGCAAGGGTGATCGGGACCGGAGGAAGCTTTCGGCCGCGCGCCTTTACGCGGTGTTGGCGCTTTTCCAGGCGGAGGCGGCGGGGCAGAGCGTGGACGGGGTGCGGCGGGAATTCGAGGATTTCCGCATCGGTGCGCCGCTGGACGACGGCATGCCCGCGATCGAGGGAGACGCGGGCCTGTTCCACGAACTCACGGAGATTGCGGTCACCCGGCAGGCGGGCATCGACCAAATGATCGACCGGGCGTTGGTCGCGAAATGGCCGATCGGCCGCATCGACCCGACGATCCGGGCGGTTTTCCGCGCCGCGGGGGCGGAACTTCTGGAAGGCGCGGCTCCGCCGCGCGTCGTCATCGCGGAATTCGTGGACGTGACCGGGGCGTTCTTTCCCGGCGGACGGGAACCGAAGTTCGCCAACGCAGTGCTGGATCACATGGCGCGGGAGGCGAGGCCGGGGGAATTCTGAGGGAGTGGTGGATGACGGGCCCGCGGCGACCGTGTCGTCTGCGAATTCCCGAGGACCTGTTGATACAGGTGGGGGCCGGATAACACCGCCAGGGCGATGCCAGAGCCAACTCCCTCGAGAGTTTTTAAGGCCAACGGAATTGTCCGATCACGAGAAGTGCAGAACCCGTCGCCGACATTCCTAGCCGATGCCGGCGGTGGGCGCAAGGGTCTCCTCCCACAATCCGCGGGCTTGATTACGTCCGCGAAATGGCGAGTCTGTTCCCATGTCGGAAGACCAACCCGATGCGCTCCAGCCCGGCCAACTCCTGGCCCGCGGCGTGTGCCGCCATTTGAGAAGCCATGACTTTTCCTGTCTGGAGGAGTTCACGCCCGAACGCGGCCGCCGGGTGGATGTGATGGCGCTCGGTCCGAAGGGGGAGTTGTGGGTGGTCGAATGCAAGTCCAGCCGAGCGGACTTCATTTCGGATCGCAAATGGGACGGTTATCTCGATTGGTGCGACAGGTATTTCTGGGCCGTGGACGGGGAATTTCCAACGGAGCTTTTGCCGGCGGAGACGGGCTTGATCATCGCGGACGCCTACGACGCCGAAATCGTGCGAATGGCTCCCGAGGAAAAATTGGCGGCTTCGCGCCGCAAGTCGCTCATCCTGAAATTCGCGAGGCACGCGGCGGAGCGGCTTCAATCCCACCGGGATCCGGGCCCGCGGGGATGACCCGCAGACGGCGTGGTCCGGTCGCCGAAACGATCCGCGCCAAGGGGGCCGGGACTTGGTTGGTCGACCGGCGCGGCCCGAACGCCCGGAGGGGCCATCGCCGCGGGTCCGCGGGGCCCGCCAGTCCGCTCCGCCCGTTTTGGAAACCCGCCGGGCGCCGAGGGATCGATCCCTCCGAGGGCGCGGTCGGGCGCTTCGGCTGGAACGCGGTTCCGATACCAGGATCGTTTCACCGACCCGCGCGATCCGGCCGCCCGGAGGATTCGGGCTTCGGGTTCGCGGTCGCGTCCGTTAATCGGGGGGAGTCGCGCCAATTGCGATATCCGCGGGAATCGGCTCCGCGTGGATGACGGGAGCATGGACCGCCGCCCCCACGGCGGCGCGGAATGGGATTCACCGACGTTCGCGCTTCTTCGGATTCGCGCTCATCCGCCTCGCCCTTTCCGCCGCGGCCTTCAATTCGTCGGCGATTTCGGAGGCTTCGTCGGGATCGAAATCAAGCGGCAGATCGATTCCGTCGCCCGACACATAGAGACGCACCATTCCCAGCGACGTGGGGCCGATCTGGAGATTCGCGGCGACGTCGCTTTCGCTGTCGATGCCCATGTCCCGTCGCTCCCATGATCGGTTCCGGGGACCGCCCGCGCGGGGCGGGCGGGAAACGAATGCGGGCGCGGCGGCGCCGCGCCCCGGAAATCAGCCCGCGGCCTTCGCGGCGGGAGGGACGACCTTCGCGGCGGGCGCCATCTCGTCCGTTTTGGCGGGACGCTCGCTGTAAATCAGAAGGGGAGGGTTGCTTTGGTTCACGGCCTCCTCGTTGACCACGACCTCGCTCACGTTTTCCAACCCCGGCAGGTCGAACATGGTGTTGATCAGGACGTCCTCCACGATCGCGCGCAGGCCGCGGGCTCCGGTCTTGCGCACGATGGCCCGCGCCGCGATGGCCTTCAGCGCGTCTTCGGTGAACTTCAGGGCGGCGTTGTCCAACTCGAACAGGTACTGGTACTGCTTGATCAGCGCGTTCTTCGGCTCGGTGAGGATCGTCACCAAAGCCTCCTCGTCGAGATCCTCGAGCGTGGCGACGACGGGAAGGCGGCCGATGAATTCCGGAATCAATCCGAACTTCAGCAGATCCTCCGGTTCGAGCCCCTTCAATTCCTCGCCCGCGGTCTTGTCGCTGTCGTCGCGGACGTCGGCGCCGAAGCCCATGGCGGAACCCTTGCCCCGCTTCGCGATGATCTTGTCAAGGCCGGCGAACGCGCCGCCGCAGATGAACAGTATGTTCGTTGTGTCGACCTGCAAGTAGTCCTGCTGCGGATGCTTGCGGCCGCCCTGGGGCGGGACGGAGGCGACGGTGCCCTCCATGATCTTCAGAAGCGCCTGTTGGACCCCTTCTCCGGAGACGTCGCGGGTGATCGAGGGGTTGTCGGCCTTGCGCGTGATCTTGTCGACCTCGTCGATGTAGACGATGCCGCGCTGGGCGCGCTCGACGTTGTATTCGCTGGCCTGAAGCAGCTTCAGGATGATGTTCTCCACGTCCTCGCCCACGTAACCGGCCTCGGTCAGCGTGGTGGCGTCGGCCATGGTGAAGGGCACGTCCAGGATGCGGGCGAGCGTCTGCGCCAGGAACGTCTTGCCGCAGCCGGTTGGGCCGATCAGTAGGATGTTCGACTTCGCCAATTCGATCTCGGTGCCGGGGCCTGTGTGGTTCAGCCGCTTGTAGTGGTTGTGAACCGCCACGGACAACACGCGCTTGGCGTAGGCTTGGCCGATCACGTAGTCGTCGAGGACTTCGCAGATCTCCTTGGGCGTCGGCACGCCTCCCTTGGCCTTGCGGCTGGATTTCTTGGTCTCCTCGCGGATGATGTCCATGCACAGCTCCACGCACTCGTCGCAGATGAACACGGTTGGTCCCGCGATGAGTTTGCGGACCTCGTGCTGGCTTTTTCCGCAGAAGGAGCAGTGGAGCGTGTTCTTGTTCTCGTCACCCGAATTCTTCGTCGCCATCGCGCACCTCGGAATTTCGCCTTTCGGCCTTCGCTTTCAACGCCGCCCGCCGGGCCGACCCTACGCGTCCGGCCGGATGGGCGCAATGTGAAACACCACGGATCTCCGGGCGGCCCTCCGGGCCGCCCTCGGTCGCGTGTCAGTCCTCCTGGGGCCGGGGCCGGTTTTCGACGATTTCGTCCACGAGCCCCCATTCCTTCGCCTCATCGGGATCCATGAAGTTGTCCCTCTCCAGCGCCAGTTCGACCTCCTTGAGCTTCCGCCCGGTGTGCTTGACGTAGATCTGGTTCATCCTGTCCTTCAGCTTCTGGGTTTCCCGGGCGTGGATCATGATGTCCGTCGCCTGGCCCTGATAACCGCCGGAGGGTTGGTGAACCATGATGCGGCAGTTCGGGAGGGAGTAGCGCATGCCTGGTTCTCCGGCCGCGAGCAGCAGGGATCCCATGGAGGCGGCCTGGCCGATGCAGACGGTGGATACATTCGGGCGGATGTACTGCATGGTGTCGTAGATCGAGAGGCCCGAAGTCACCACGCCGCCGGGGCTGTTGATGTACATCGCGATCTCCTTCGAGGGGTTGTCCGCCTCGAGGAAGAGAAGCTGGGCGACGATCACCGTGGCCATTTCGTCGTGGACGGGGCCGGAGACGAAGACAATGCGCTCTTTCAACAGGCGCGAGAAGATGTCGTAGCGCAGCGATCCGCGCGCGGTGGTCTCCTCGACCGTGGGGATGATGAAGTCGGTCACCTTGGAGAAGGGGTCGAACATGTGTTCTCCTGTATGTGGCTCCCGCCGCCGGATGGACGCCGGGCTCGGCCTTGGATAAATCCAATTTAAAGCGGACGCAAGTCCCTCCGCGCGCGGAATTTCGAATGGGCGGGCACGCAGGACACTTGGAAATTCCCCATGATGCCGCGGGCGTTTCCCACCGGTCGCGGGAGGAGATTGTCCCGCCCGTCGACGGTCGTCGGAGATCTCGTTTTCGCGCGGTTGGACGGGCCGATGAATCCGCCGCCACCCGGGTCAAGGTGGATGTACCGCCGTCTTGCTCTTCGGACCCGCGCCCGGACGAAGGCCGTCGCCTCTCCGAGGCCGCGGAGACCAATCCGGTTGCCGCGCATGTTGCCGACGATTCCGCGGGACACGCCCCGGACGCGGCGGCCGACGTTCAAGGCACGGCGCCCGCCAACCTCGACGGGACCGTTCGGAACCCCGCGCAGGTTGAACGACCGTCGGCGGCTCCGAAACCACCCGCCGCCGGTGATCCGGGCGGAGGAACGGCGCGGGCGGCCTTCCACCGCGCGACGGGTCATCCGTCGATGATCAGGCCCTTCTCCTCGGCGAGGCCCCGGGCCCGCTCCCTCAGTTTCTCGAAGGCGCGGAGCTCGATTTGACGGATCCTCTCCCGGCTGACTCCGTGGCGCTTCGAGAGCTCGTCCAGCGTGGTGGGTTCATCCTTCAAGCGGCGCTCCATCAGGATATCCTTCTCGCGGTCGTTCAGAGCGTCCATGGAGGCGATCAACACTTCACCGC
This sequence comes from Hasllibacter sp., assembly GCA_028281405.1. Lineage (GTDB taxonomy): Bacteria > Pseudomonadota > Alphaproteobacteria > Rhodobacterales > Rhodobacteraceae > JANQKA01. Next base: position 11,067 of record JANQKA010000838.1, read on the forward strand.
GCGCCCGGTTCTCGTCCCGCTCGACGATTCGCTCGACGTGACCGGGGCCGTCGTCCTCGAGCCAATCCTGCCATTCGACGCCGTCATCGCCTTCGTTGCCGCCGCCAACCATGGTGTTGAGCGAGGAGTCGGAGGCGGACAACCGCAAATGCATGGAGTTCACCTCCTCCTCGGAGGCGCCGAGGTCGTCGGCGAGCCGCCGGAGGTTTTCCGGGCGCAGGTTTCCGTCTTCGTAGGCGCCGATGCGGGCCTTGGCCTTGCGGAGATTGAAGAACAGCTTTTTCCGGGCGTTGCCTCCCGCGATCTTCACCAAACTCCAGGACCGCAGGATGAACTCTTGGATCGAAGCGCGTATCCACCACATCGCGTAGGTCGAGAGGCGGAAACCCTTTTCCGGGTCGAAGCGTTTCACTGCCCGCATCAGTCCGATGTTCGCCTCGGATATGACATCGGCCTCGGGCAGGCCGTAGCCGCGGTACCCCCTGGCGACGCTCGCGGCGAGCCTCAGGTGGCTGGTCACCAGCTTGTGCGCGCTCTCGGTGTCCCGGTCATCGATCCAGCGCCGGGCAAGCATGTACTCCTCCTCCTGATCGAGAATCGGGAACCGGCGGATTTCCCGCAGGTAGCTTTTCAGCCCCTGTTCCGGGGACGGGGCCGGCAAATTGGCGTAACTCATCTTTCCTCCTGTGTTGCCTCCCAACCATCTAGGAGCGGCGGTTTCCGTTTCAAGGGGCGCGGGGAGAATTTTTTCGGGACGCCTTCGCACGCTGACGCGGGGAATCCCGGAGGCGTTGCGTCTCCCCGAACCCGGTCACGGACGGGACCGCTCCGGTCCGCGTGGCTCCGGCCCTCCCCGCCATTGGGCTGGAGGAGGGCTTTGGGATTCGGAGGCGCGCCCTTCTCCGGATGGGAAGGCCCCGGGGGGCGGTGGGTTGACCGCCCGGAAATTTCAGGCCCCAGCGCGCCGGGCGGCCCCGTCCGTGGGTCACGCTCTTCCCGGACGCGCGGCGGGTCGCGGGGGAGCCCCGGCCGGTGAATCAACCGGGGTCTGAGCGCGGGGCTTCGCCGATCCCTGCCAAGTCCGTGGGATCCGGGTGTTTGAAGAGCGTGGGGCGCCCGGTCGAAGCATGGGTGCGCCCCCACGCGACGGCGCGCCCCGAAATGTTCCGGCCCGGCGGAGGTGGCCGGGTGGGAGCCAATGGTCATTGGTGAATTGGGCCATTCACATTCCCGGTCGCCTTCACGCGGCCGCTTTGCCCGCCGGCCCGCGTCGCGTCGATGCTCGGCGGGTGGGGGAACCGTCCTCCCCTTTGGGCACGGATTCCGAATCCAAAACGTCCCCGGCCGGGGCGAAGAGGTTGCGGCGAAATCGGGATCGACCCGGCGGCGTGTCGGCGTGGGGGATGCCGGACGCGGAGCGGAACGCCGAATGCCGCGCTCTCCCTCGGGGACCGGGGCGGGGCGGGACGTACCGGTCCACGCCCTCCCGGTTTCCCCCAACCCGACGGTGCGACCGGATCGCGATTGCCGAGCCGGGCGGCACGGACGTTGCGATCGCCGCCATCGGCGTCTGGTCTCACGCAGCGGCGGTGCCGCTCAACCCG
>JANQKA010000860.1 GCA_028281405.1 Hasllibacter sp.
AGTTCTCCTCAATTCGCGGAAACCAATGAAGCACGAAGCGCGGCCGGGGGAAAGGCGGCCGCGCGGACTCGGCCTCTCCCAGTGTCATCCGGCCCGGTCCATCGACCGCCTTGAACCGACAACGGGCCGTTGTTCCGGAAATTGGAAGCCCGTCCCGTCGACATGCTTGGCTCCAGGGGAGAGCATGTTCGAAGTGTCCTGCCGGACATGAAACCGGTCGTGTTCGACCATGTGGGGACATTCTTCGACGAATTCAAGCGGGACGCGGGGATTGCCGAGGATGCCGCGGATTCGCCGGGAAGAGAGGAATCCTCGCCGAACGCTCCGTCCGTCGGTTTATTGAGCTGATCGGCCATGGGGCCGCGGGGACCGTGATCCGGAGCTTCCGGTCGAGGACGAAACCCCGGGACGACCCCGACCGCGGATGGGGAGCCGACGGCCGGCTTATCCGATTTTGGCGCCGCGCCGACCGCGTCCGCCGTTGGGCGGACGACGCGTCATGTGGCGAATCAAAGGCCGCCGCGGGGGCCGCGCGGAAACGGCCGGGAAGGCCGCGCCACGCGCGTCCTCGATCACGCCACCCGCCCGAAACGGATCCACCGTGGGGCAGGGTCCGGCAACCCGGGGAATTCATTCGCCCGCGGGTGCGGAATCGCGGCAAAAAAAGGGCCGGCGTTTCCGCCGGCCCCCCGTGTCGCGCTCCGTCGTCGTCACTGCCGGTTGCCAAGAAAGCTCAGCAGGAACATGAACATGTTGAGGAAGTCGAGGTACAGGCGCAACGCGCCCATGATCGCCGACTTCTCCAGCCATGCGTTCTGGCCTTGGTGGGCCATGGCGATGTACTCGTTCTTGATCGACTGCGTGTCGTAGGCGGTCAGCCCCGCGAAGATCAGAATCCCGAGGGCAGAGATCGCGAACTGGATCGCCGGCGACTGCAGAAAGAGGTTGACGATCATCGCGACGAGCAGGCCGATGACCCCCATGATCAGGAAGGTTCCCCAAGCGGACAGGTCGCTCTTCGTCGTGTAGCCCCAAAGGGACAGGCCCGCGAAGGCGATCGCCGTGATGAGGAACGTCTGGATGATCGAGTGGCCCGTGTACACCAGGAAGATCGAGCTGATCGACAGTCCCATCAGGACGGCGAAGGTGTGGAAGGCCAGCTGCGCCGCTCCCGCGGACATGCGGGACACCATGGCCCCGAAGCCGAATACGAAGAGAAGCGGGGCGAACATGATGACCCACTTGAGCGGCGACAGGTAGATCGCCTGACCGAGCCCGGTCAGGGTTCCGTTGTCGACGGCGAGGCCGGAAATGGCCCAGGCCGAGGCGCCGGTGATGAGCATGCCCACGGACATCAGGCCGTAGACCTTGTTCATGTGGGCTTTGAGACCCAGATCGATCTCGCCGCGTGCGCCGGCACCGGAACCGGCGCGAATCGTTTGGTATTGCTGCATCGTGTCCTCCTGAAAGACCCATTCGCGTGGTTGCGCGGCGGTTGCCGCCCGCGCTGCCCCACATATGGGGGCGGAGCGGGCGGATTTCAAGACCCGGAGGGCGATTCGCGCGACTTTTTTGTCAGGACAGGTGGCGCCAGTGGTGGAGCGCTTCGCCGGCGCCCCGCCGCGCCGCGGCCCTCGTCAGGCCGATGTCCTTGAGGGTGGAGTCGCCGAGGGCCGCCAGATGCTGGCGTTCGCGGTGGGCCGCGTCCGCCCCCATGAGCCAGGTCAACGGGTTCCAACGGGAACCGCGGGCGTGGGCGGCGCGGGAGGTGGAGATGTGGAAGTTCATTGGTTGATCCTTTCCGCTGCGCGAGTGATTCGCTGGTCGCGTTGAATTTCCGTTGAATTTGGAAGGAATCTTGATATAAGTAAAACGAATGTTTTTGAACTGAAACATCACGGAGCTTGATATGCCACGCAATCTCGACATGACCGCCCTGCGTTCCTTCCTCGTCGTCACCGAGACCGGCGGGGTGACCCGCGCCGCCGGCCAACTGAATTTCACGCAGTCGGCGGTGTCCATGCAGCTCAAGAGGCTGGAGGAATCGCTGGGCTGCCCGCTGCTGGACCGGGGCGGGCGGGGAATCGCCCTGACGGGCGAGGGCGAGCAGCTGGCCAGCTACGCCCGTCGGATGGTCGCGCTGAACGACGAAATTTTCACGAGGCTCACGGCGGACGAATTCGAAGGGGAGGTCGTTCTCGGGGTGCCTCATGACATCGTCTATCCCGCCATCCCCCAGGTCCTGCGCCGGTTCCACTCGGAATTCCCCCGCATGCGCGTACAGCTGCTCAGCTCGATCACAACGCGTCTCAGGACGTGGTTCGAGCGCGGCGAGTGCGACATCATCCTGACGACGGAGGACCGCGCGGGGCCGGGGGCCGAAACGCTTGATTCCCGCAGGCTCGTCTGGGTGGGGGCTCCCGGCGGCACGGCTTGGAGGCGGAGGCCCCTTCCGCTGGCCTTCGAAACCGGGTGCATTTTCCGCGGAACGGTGCAGAAAAACCTCGACAAGGCGGATATCCCTTGGAAAATGGCTGTGACCGGGGATTCCACCCGCACGATCGAAGCGACGGTCTCGGCCGACCTCGCCGTTCACGCGTCGATAGAAGGCATGACGCCGCCACACCTCGAGGATGTGGATCACGGGGGCGCTTTGCCGGACCTGCGCGGGGTGATGATCAACATGTATTTGTCCGACGCGGCCTCCGCCCCTTCCGAGCGTTTGGCCGCTTTGGTGCGCGAAGGCTACCGCCAGGTGGCCGCCCCGTCCGCGCGGCAGACTTCGCCGCCGACGTCCACTTCCTCCGCGGTCCAAACCTGATTCGTTCGGTTCCCGCTCCCGTCGCCCCGTCCTTGACCCGCCCCGGACCCGTCGGGGCCGCCGCGACCGCGCGCCCGGGGACGCCTCGGAACCGCTGAAGGTGTCAAAACGCCACGGTCCGGGTCCGCGACCGGGGCACCTCTCGCGGATCGACCGCTCCTCCGCCCGTCCGGCGAATGCCCGTTCCGTCCTCCGCGGGACGTGGACGGCTCGCTTTGCGGGCGTGTCTCCGGGCGCTCAGCCTTCAATCGTCACGACGACCTTTCCCGTGGATTTCCTGGACCGCAGGGTCTCAAGCGCCGAGGCCGCCTCCGTCAGCGGAAAGGTGTGGCTGATGTGGG
>JANQKA010000035.1 GCA_028281405.1 Hasllibacter sp.
CGCGTCGAGCGCGGATTCGACGCCGATCAATCCGGGATTGTCGAAGTCGTCGCGCTGGAGATCCCGCGTTTCGGCGGTGCGGAACAGCCAGCCGGAATAGATCGTGTCGATGTATTCCAAATGATCGGGCGCGGCGGTCTCGACGATCATTTCGATTTCGCCGTTGACGATCAGCTCCTCCCCCTCCACCGGGTCGGCGAAGGCGGGCCCGGCGGCGAGTCCGAGGGCGAGCGCGCAGGCAAGCGTCTTCTTCATTCGTGTTCCTCCCCAGGATTGCCGGCGGAGGGCCGGAGGCCCTCCGCCGCGTTCGCGGGGCGACCGGGTCAGGAGACCTCGATCGCCTTTTCCTGCACGTAGGTGGACCCGTCGTCGTCGTGCCAGGTGAAGGTGAACGTGCCGCTCTCCGGAACCTTGGCCTCGAATTCGAAGAACGGGTTGGTGGAGATGGCGGGGGCGAGCACCACGTCGATCACGTTCTCGCCGTTGAAGTCGGCGGTGAAGCGGTTGATGATCGAGCGGGGGATGACGTTCCCGTCGCCGTCCTTGCGCTGACCGGACTCCATCTTGTGGGAGATCAGCGTCTTGATGGTGACGGCCTCGCCGGCGGACGCCGACTTGGGCACTTTCACGCGGGGTTTGACACCTTTGGCCATGTCGTGACTCCTTTCGTTTCCTTCTCAGCCGCCGCAGCCGCCGATGGTGACCTTCACGTTCTTGGTGGCTTGGATGAAGGAGCCGTCCTCCATCATCGCGACCGCCATGACGTCCTGCGTTCCGGCGAGGCGGATGCGGGTCTTGGCGCCGCGGGACGCGGCGAGCGGCCCGAATTTGAACCGGGCGACTCCGGGAACCGGGTTGCCCAGCGCGTAGACGCGGACCTCGGCGGCGCCGGGAGCGTCGACCTCGATCGGCACGGTGTTGCCGTTCTCGGCGATTTCCGGGGCGGTCAGGGTCAGGTCGCCGGACCCGGCGGCGGAGCCGGCCAGGAATTCGTCGGGACCGCCGACCATGGGGATTTCGGCGAGGGCGCTCCGGGGCGCCAACGCCAGGGCGGAGGCCGCGGCGGCCATGCCCAGGGTATCTCGGCGGGTGAGCTGCATTGTTTCCTCCTCTCGACTCGGACGCGGGGACCGAATCACTCTTCCGTCAGGGTTTGCAGGTAGGCGACGACGTCCTCGATCTGCTGTGCCGTCAGCAGCGGTTCGACCTCGCCCTTGTGGGCCTTGCCCGTGTAGGCGTCGCCGAGTCGGACGAAGCCTTCGGTCTTGTAGAACGACGGCATCATCGTGCCCTCGAACATGATCTTGGCGTTCGCGACGATGCCGCGCAGTTCGGCTTCGGTCCATCGGTCGGCGACGCCGTCGAGCGTCGGGCCGATCTCGCCCTGGAAAGCCAGGCCGGTGCTCGAGATCTGGTGGCAGGCGATGCAGTTGCCCGCCCCCTTGTCCATGATCGCCAATCCCGCGGCGACGTCGCCCGGCGATCCCGTCAGCGGCGCCTCCACCGCCCCGTCGACGAATTCGACATCCGTCGGGGCGACGCTCTGCGCCAACGCCGGGGCGGCGGCCAACGCCAGCGCCGCGACCGTGACAGCGGTGTTCCTCATGACTCCTCCCTTGAGACTTTTGCCGTCCGCGGCGGAAGGTAGCGCGGCGCCGCGGGCGGCGGCAAGGCGTAATTTCAATTTTTTGAATGTTTCGAAACCCTGTTTTCATTGGGAAATTCCGCGTCCGGCGGCGACGCCGCCGACGCGGCGGGGGGCGAATCTCCCGCGAATCGGCCGTGCCCCGGCGAATCGGCCGCGCCCCGGCGAATCGGAACGCGCCGCCGGTCCACGCCCCCCGGGCATCCCCGCGCCGGCCGCGGAGGCCCGGCGGGCGGTTTCGCGGGCGCGGACACGGACCGCCGACCCGGCCTCGGCTACCCGTTCCCCGCGGCGGCGAGGAGGCCGCGTCACCGCCAATCCGCGACCCGCGGCGCCCACGCGCCCCGACGGGAGGATCATTGGCGCGGGCGCGAACGGCGCTCGGATTTGCTCTGGAAGGAACGAATCACGCTTCGAATCGGGCGCCCCCGTATCCGAGCGGCCGCGGCCTCGACGATTCGCACGCGGCACGCGGTGGCCGTCCGGGACGGAATTTATTCAAGCCGCGTCGCTCCAAGTCCGCGCGGCCACGGAAGACGCCCCATTTCCGCGCCCTCCCGGCGATGCCGCTCCGCTCAAGGAGTCCATATCCCCGCGCCCGTCGGCGTTCGGGAGTCCGAGTCCGCGCCGACCCCGGTCCCCGCGAGGCGGCTCGCGCCCGTGTCCGGGTCGCCATCGAGACGAACCGATGGCGCATCCATGCCGGCCGCGAGCCCTCGGGCGCGTGGCCGGGTCTTGGGTCGCGGGCCACGCGCTTCGCCATCATCTCGCGAGCCCTCGCGCATGTGGTCGGGTCGTGATCGTTTGATCGCCCGCGCCACCATTCAACCGCGAGCCCTAGCGCACGTGGTCGGGTCGGCAGCGCGAATTTCCACCACCGGCGCCTGCGGACCCTCGCGCGCGTGTGGTTGGGTCTTGATGATGGGGATGACACCGCGCCCGTCGCGGATAGCGGACCCTCGCGCGCGCGTGTGGTGGGTCTTGCGCCGCTGTCAAGATTTCCGGTTGACGGTGCCCGCGGACCCTCGCGCTCGCGCGTGGCGCGGACCCTCGCGCTCGCGCGTGGCGCGGACCCTCGCGCTCGCGCGTGGTGGGTCATCGGATCCAGAGTCCCTCCCACCGCCACCCGGACCCGCGGACCCTCGAGCACGCGTGGTGGGTCGCGGTTGTCTTGCCTCCTGCTGTTGTGTTGCGCCCAAGGCGGACCCTCGCGCGCGCGTGGTGGGTCGCGGAACCGGTTCATGTTCACGCGCATGCGCTCCTGCGGACCCTCGCGAGCGTGGTGGGTTCGGGCACGCCGCCGCCGCCGATGACCGCCCGGGATCCCGCCGGGTCGGCACGGAAGGCAGTGGAATACCGCTCACCGCGCGACGGGAGCCGCCGCAACACCGCGCATTTCCGCGGGGTTCGCGGCCCACCGCGGTCCGCGGAACCAATCCCCCTTCACGCACCGATGG
>JANQKA010000160.1 GCA_028281405.1 Hasllibacter sp.
AGGCGCCCGAACGTGACGCCTCCGCGCGCGAAACTCTCCGCGACGATGAGCGGGCGTTCGCGGATTTCGGGATTCAGGAAGCTCAGGACCATGAGGCCGATCAAGGCAATCATGGCGGACCCCGCCGGCGAGAATCCGGATATCAGGGCGGCCACCACGATAGTGATCGGAGCCGCGACGAGGACGAGGTTGATCCAGTCCTGCCTGGTGATCGGATCAATTTCGTCCCCGTCGGCGGCTTCGACGTTCAGCGAACGCGCCTCGAAAACGACCGTCGTGAAGAGCGAGGCGTAATAGGCCAGCGCGGGAACGACCGCGGCCATGATGATGACAAGGTAGTCGATGGATATGAAGTCCGCCATGACCAAGGCGGCGGCGCCCATGATCGGTGGCATTATCTGCCCTCCGGTGGAAGCGGTCGCCTCGACTCCCCCCGCGAAACTCGGTCGGAAGCCCCGCTTTTTGATCATCGGAATGGTTATGACTCCGGTCCCCACCACGTTGGCGACCGCCGACCCCGATATCGTGCCGAACAGCGACGACGCCATGATGGCGGCGTGGGCCGGTCCACCGCGGAATCTCCGCATGGCGTGGAAGCTCAGTTTGATCAGGGATGCCCCGCCACCGGTGCCTTCGAGCACGGCCCCCATGATGATGAACGGAAAGACCGTGTTGATCAGGATCGCGAAGATGTTGCCCATCACTCCGTCGCCGGTGTTGTACCAGAGTTCCGCCGGCGTGTCCTGAACGAAGTCCATGCCCGCGTGTCCGAGGATGCCGGGCAAGGCTTCGCCGAGAAAGAAATATAGCAGGGAGAGCCCGCCGACTACTGTCAGCGGAATTCCCCAGATCCTCCAACAGAAGTAGAGGATGACCACGCAACCCATGATTGTGATCCAGGCGTGGCCCGCGTCGAAAAAGAAAAGCCCGACCTCTTCAATGTTCGTCACCTCGACGTTGAACGACCACAACGCGTAAAATCCCGCCATCACCAGGACCGCGCTCAACGCAGTGACCGCGAGAGTCGACGCGCCTCCAGAAAACCGGGATACTGCCAGAAAGGAGATAGTCAGCCCGCAGGCCAGCGCCGCCGGATGTAAATCGACCGCGGGGATCACCCCGAGCGACGGAAGTGGACCGAGGACCGGAACCGCGTTCAAAAAACCGAGCAAGGCGAACGCGAAGCCGAGCAGCACGAGTGCTCGCTCCCTGATCGAACGCGGAACGCCTTTGGTAACGGACATGTGGAACCTCCTAAGCCCTGACGCGTCGGAACCGGCCCTAAGGGGCCGGTTCCGCCCGCTCTGACAACGCTCCTAACGCAGATGGGCCGGGATATCCACGCCGACCTCTTCATAGTATCGGATCGCCCCCGGATGGAGCGGAGCTCTCAGCGAAGTGAAGGCGTTGTCCAGCGTCAGCGGGGCCAGGCCTTGATTGACCGAGTGCGCGTCGTCCAGGTTCTCGAACATCGCCTTGGTCAGGTCGTAGGCCGTCCGCTCGTTCATATCCTTGTGAACGGAGATGAACATCACATACGCCGTGGCCAACAGATCCTCGTCGTTGTTGATCTGGTTCGAGTAGGTTCCAGCTGGAAGAAGGTCAGCGGCGTAACCCGGCGTACTCAGATATTTGTCCCATGCGGGGGTTCCGATCACCTCTTCGGGTATCCCGAGAATGCGGAATTTCGTGGCGGTCCCCAATTGGTCGACGGCTGCCGAACCGATGGTTCCCGAGCGAAAAAAGACATCGAATTTGCCGTCTTCGAAGGCTTGATTCGCGGCGGACCACGCGAGTTTGATGGCTTCGTAGTCTTCTCCGCCCTTCATGCCCGTCATGGCTTCGATCATGGACATGGTCTGAGCCGAAGCCGATCCGGCGGGCGGACCGACGAACACGCGCTTGCCGCGCACATCCTCCCAATCCTCGACCCCGCTGTCCGCGTAGGTCAAGGGATGGAAGTGGCCGCCCAGAAAGGAAAACAGCGAGCGGATGTTTCCGGACGCCTCCACCGCGCTCTCCCCCATCTGCTTGTACGGGCCGACACCCTTGGCCATCCTGTCGAACGCGCCGGCGGGCGTGCTGGTGAGGTCGATGGCTCCCGTGGCGACTTTGAGCGCCGACCTGGTCAGGGTTTGGCCGACGTTGACGCGGATTTCGTGATCGTCCGCGGCGTATTTCGACAACAGCTGCGGCACCAGGGACGACAGCCCGGCTGCCGCCCCCCCTTCGGCCTTCAGCGTTTCACCCGCCGCGGGAACCGCGGCGGCAAGGCTCGCGGCGGTCGCCGACGCAAGCAGGAAGCGGAAAGGTTTCATCTTGATCTCCAGATTGAAGTGTCCTACGGAGCGTTGGTATCGCACGGAGTTCAATCAGTTCAAGGTTGAATTCGTCATCAATCATCATTTATTTGGCCCACATGGATCCCAAGCACCTGTATTACCTGTCCGTGATCGTCCAGTACGGCTCGCTCAGCAAGGCGTCCGAGCATCTGGGCGTCGTCCAACCAACGCTGACGCGGATCGTGAAGGTTCTGGAGAACAAGGTCGGAGCACCGCTGCTGACCCGAGGCAGGCACGGCATGTCGCCGACCGAACTCGGCGAAAATCTCGCCGCAGCCGGAAGCGCGATCGCTGAGCAGATGGAGGCCGCGGCCGGCGCGGCCGAGCGGTGGCGCTCCGGACACGGCGAAGAACTGCGCGTCGGCGTCGGTCCGATGCTCGCGCGGTGCGCCATGTCGACGCTGCTCGAGAAATTCCTCGCGGAACGCTGGCCATACCACTTGAATCTCATCTCGGCGACGGCCGGAAACCTCGTGAACCATCTCAACGCCGATGAGGTCGACGTGGTCATCGCTCCATCGCTCATTAACATGCATCAGGAAAGTCTGCGGCAAGAGATCGTACTGAGGGACCGAATGGCGATCTACGGCGGGGCCAAGGCGGAGTTACACGGAAGTCCAAGCGTCATCCCCATCGCGAAACTAGTCGGGCGTCCCTGGGTCGCGGTCGGCGCGTTCTCCAGCATCCACAAGTCGCCCAAGGAACTGCTCGATCATATTGGATTGACGGGAACCGTCACGAGTGTCATCTTCACCGGCGACGTTTCGATGTGCCTGGAGTTGCTGCGGAGCACGTCCGTCCTCGTAATGCTCCCCGAAAAGCTCGCCGACGCCTGCCCCGACATCCGAGGCCACAAACTGCGCGTCGACGCGCCGATGCCCGCCCGCGACATAGCGTTCTGGTCGACCAAGGCGAACCAAGACCGACCGCAAATCCAGCACTTCAAAAAGCAGGTCAAAGCATGGCTCGACGGCATGTTCGTTGACGAAGGCCCCCCTTCCACGCCATGACGCCGGAACTTCAAGCGCGTCCGGAGAGCCGCGATTCCCCCTTCCCCGCGGGCAACTCCTCCGCGGCTCGAGGAGCGCCCGGCGAGCGGTTTCGAGATTGGCTCGCGGGTCTCGGCAACCCGCCCGCGGGCGGAACGGGCCGGAACTCATCACGCGGATTCGGGGAATGTCGGTCGTCCCGCGGCCTCCGGATTGGCGCATCCTCGCGGCGTTGGTGCATAATTCTTTTCATACCAATAGAATCGCCTGCGGGGCCGATGCATGGCGCGATCCATGTCGCTGTGGCCCTCCCTGTTGGCCATGACCAGCGATGCGCGGCGGCGATGCCACCTTGTCGGTCGCGAGAGCCGAAAAATTGTCGATGGAGGGGCTTGCGGACCTCCGAATCAGCTGATTCCAGTGGGTTTGCCACATGGGAGTATCAAA
>JANQKA010000059.1 GCA_028281405.1 Hasllibacter sp.
GGTCCCGCCACATCTCCCTGGTGCCGATTTTGGCGGCGGTGTTCGACAGCGCCGCGGCCCGCGCCAGATCCGGACGCTTCGCGAGCAGTCCTTGGGCGATCAGGCCGCCGATGGACAGGCCGACGAAAAGGCAATCCCTGACGCCCAGATGGTCGAGCAGGTGTTCCGCGTCCGCCACCAGCGTCCCCATGGAATAGGGGGGCGGCGTCACCGTGGAGAGGCCGTGTCCGCGCTTGTCGTAGCGGATCAACTTCAATCCCGGCGGCAACAGGGGAATCATCTTGTCCCAGAGGCGCAGATCCGTGCCGAGGGAGTTCGCGAAGACCACCGGGGCGCCGTCCGCGTCGCCGTCCATCCGGTAGTGGGTGGTGAACCCGTCATTGGTGAAGGCGCGCATCAGAAGGGAAGTCCCACGTATTGCTCCGCCATCGATTTCCGCGCGGCGTCGCTGGTTTCGAGATAGGCGATTTCGGTTTCCTGGAGCCGTTGCGCGAGATCGTCCTGGTCGGGAAAGCGGTGCGTGAGGGCGGTGAACCACCATGAGAACCGAATCGCACCCCAGACCCGGGCGAGGGCTTTTCCGGAGTAATTTTCGACCCCCGTCATGTCGCCTCCGTAGGCTTGGATCAAGGCGGTCGAGAGGTAGTGGACGTCTGAGACCGCGAGATTCAGCCCCTTCGCTCCGGTGGGCGGCACGATGTGCGCGGCGTCGCCCACGAGAAACAGGCGTCCCCAGCGCATCGGCTCGGCGACGAAGGACCGGAGCGGCGCGACCGATTTCTCGATGAACGGGCCGGTGACCATATTATCGGCGGCGTCATCCGGAATCCGTCGCCGGAGTTCATCCCAGAACGCGTCCTCCGTCCAATTCTCCGCCTTCTCCGAGGCCGGAACCTGCAGGTAATAGCGCGAGCGCGTCCGGGAGCGCATCGTGCAGAGCGCGAATCCACGCGGATGGTTCGCGTAGATCAATTCTTCCGCCACTGGCGGCACGTCCGAAAGAATCCCCAGCCAGCCGAACGGATGGACGCGTTCGAATTCCTTGACGACGCCGGGCGGAATGCTCCTGCGGGACACCCCGTGGAATCCATCGCACCCCGCGATCCAATCGCAGTCGACGCGGTGTCCGGTTCCATCCTTGACATAGGTGACGTGGGGCGAGTCGGTGTCGGCGTCGCCGATGACGACATCCTCGGCGTGATGCACCACGGTTCCCCCCATGGCGTCGCGGGCATCGTAAAGGTCGCGCGTCACTTCGGTCTGTCCATAGATGGTGACCCCCTTGCCGACGTGGCGTTCGAAGTCGACGCGAAATCCCCGGTTCCGGAACGCGAGTTGGCAGCCGCCGTGGACAAGGCCATTCTCCCCGACCCCCGCTCCGACGCCCGCCCCGCGCAGCATCCCGACCGTGCCCGCCTCCAGAAGGCCCGCGCGTATGCGGGACAAAACATGGTCCCGGCTCCGGCGCTCCAGCACGACGGTGTCGATGCCCTCCCGGTGCAGCAATTGCGACAGCAACAGGCCGGACGGCCCTCCGCCGATGATACATACCTGCGCCCGCATCGCTCCTCCCCGGAACACTCTCGCCGAAAGCGGAGCGCGGCGTCAAACGCTTCCCCGTCGACGCCGCGAAGGCAGTCGAATCCGCGCGGGAGGCGGCGCGAAGGCGCGGACGACTTGGGTCCATCCAACGATCGCCGCGTCAAAGCCGGGCGGGGACGGGCGCGGAGGCGCGAACTCTTTGGTCCCGTCCATGGATCGCCGCAGCGAAGCCGCGCGTCGCGGGCGTGGAGGCGTGAACGCCTTGGCTCCGTCCATCGACCGACGCGTCAAAGCCAAGCGGGGCGGGAGCGGAGACGCGAACTCTTTGGTCCAGTCCATCGATCGCCGCGGCGAATCCGCGAGGAGGCGGGCGGGGAGGCGCGAACGCCTTGGCTCCTCCCATGAATCGACGCGTCAAAGCCGCGCGGG
>JANQKA010000117.1 GCA_028281405.1 Hasllibacter sp.
GGCGTCGAAATCACCGGTTTCGTCCGCCTGGCGGTTGGCGAAGGCATCGAGAAGGCCGAGGAGGACTTCGCCGCCGAAGTCGCCAAAGCCGCGAGGGGATGACCCACCGGGAATCCGGATTCCCGAGACGGGTTTAGCTCGGCTCCCGGCATGGGCGGTGTCGAGCGCGTCGCCCGATTCATACCAAGCCGGGGCCGAGCTCCGGCTTGGAAATCAACGGTTTCGCCGCCCGCGACGTTCTCGCGAACAATCGCAAATATCTCTTTTTCTGAGAAACGCGATTGCCTCATCGCTTGTCTCCTCCTTTTTGACTTCGTCGCGAACACTGTCCGGTTTGGATTGCGAGCGTTCTGGGGGAGCGTGTCCGACGCGCTCTTCTACTTGCGGCTTCGCATCGCGCGTTCCTGGGCCATTCCGACCAGTCGCAGTATGTCCTCGAGGAAAGACTGGAGGGAATCCTTCCGCCAGTCCCGCGCCCGGAATCCGCCGTCGATGTAGTGGCGTTCGCAGACGATGAATTCGAGGTCGGGTTCGCTGAAGTTGGACTTGTGTAGCTCGTGATCGGAAATTCTGATCTCGACTTCCGGGATTCCAGCCTCCTCGTCTCCGAACACCGCGTAGCAGGAACCCTCTTCACCGATATTGTTGACCGACACATGACGAAACCAAACGCCGGACATCCCGTACAATTCTTCTCTGATGGACGCGAGGGTCGCCTTCCTGGCCCGCCGGTGAACATCAAGGGCGGTTTCCGCATTCTCGACATCCCACGCCGTGTCGGGACTCCAATTCAGGCGTTCCGCGGCCTTCGGAACATCCGCTCTCAATTCCCGGGTGAGGATGCGGTCCCTCTCGATGCGCCTCCGCTCGAAGATTACCTGGTTCGTTATCTCGGTTTCAATTTTCACGGGTGTTTCCGGCGTGGTCTCGTCAACATCCGCTTGACCACGTGGTTTCCGGGCTTTCCCCCTCCGGGGCGCGTACATGTTCGCGATCAAGTACATCTTGTCCCGGCGCTGCGCCTCAAGGATGAGGCAACCGATGAGCCGCTGAAGTTTGGGCAGGGGGACTTCGGGTTCGGCCGGTTCGTCTCCGCTGGCGGGCGCGGCCATGCGGAGCGCCTCACTTAATATGGATTTCAGCCGGGTTCCGGACAATTTCCTTATTTTGGGTGTTGGCTTGTCGATTTCGCGGTGGATGAACTCGTTCGGGGTGGGGTGCATGGCGAGTCTTTTTCCGTTGTGTTTGTGGGGCGATGATACATCATCCGCCTTTCATGGATGGCGCGGTTCGGGAGAACACCCCCGTTCGCGGGGTATCCAGAATAGTCAACCGTCGCCGTGGAAGCAATGGAAGTGTCGGCCGAATCTTGATCGATTCCGCCAACCCGTCCAGAGCCGTCCAGAGCGCGACGAACGCCGCCACGGGAAGGGAGGCTCCCGCAATGCTCTCCGCGCGCGCTCCAGCGGCGGCCGCGACGAGGCAGACACGTTCGAATTGGCGCGGTCCTCTCCGCGCGCGCCAGCGGCGGCTCCGCGGACCGGACTGAGGCCAAAGAGAGAACATTGTCCGGTTACGGATGCGAGTAAATTAGGGGGCATGTCAATTGGTTTCCATCGTCAGGTGAAATTCAGGCGAAATCATTTCCGGTTTCTTACTGGAAATCATTCTCCGGAGTTGGACAATTTCCCCGCGGCGAATTGTTATCGCCATAAGTTCAATGCCGTTTCGACACGTCCGCTGGCGAGGCTGCGTCCAATGCCGCATTCGTCGGC
>JANQKA010000129.1 GCA_028281405.1 Hasllibacter sp.
GTCCGTCGTGAACAGGGCGTAGGTTTTGCTTTCGACGACGAAATCCAGGTCCAGTCCGTCGCGCGTGATCACGGTGGCGTTGGCGTCCTTCGACGAGGCCGTGTAAATGACGATGTGGGGGATGTTCAAGGGCTGGGAGGTCAGTTTCCCGCGCCAGTCGAGGTATTCGGTGTTGGATGTGCTCCGATTCTTTTCGGTTCGCCGCTTCGACCATTCCTCCTCCACTTTTCGGAACCAATTCGCGGTTTCGATATTTCCGGCCTTCAAAATATCTTCGGATCCGGCCATCTCCAAGCGGTTCGAATCAGTCCGCACGGCGGGAAGCAGGACGAGCGGAGGTTCGTGAAGGGTGAACGGCAGTACGTTCTGCGACAATGCCGTCCTGAACAGGTAATCTCCGGAGACGCGCCCACTGATGATGATGTTCCTCCATTTGTCCTTCGCCTGGGCGTTCGCGGCCGCGCTCGTTTTGGCGGTGAATATCCTGCCTTTGAAGGATCCCTCCACGTTTTGCGTGGGCTCGACGAAGTAGAAGTTCCGCGGAACCAGCGTCGCGCCCTGCCGAAACAATTCCTTGTAGTGATTGGTTTGGCTCAACTCACCGATCTTTTGGGTCGTGAACGCGGAGGCCGCCCCCAACTTGGAGTAGTGGAACGTGACCTTCTTCGACTTGAGTCTGTCCCTCACCTCCCTCAGGTTGGCGTTGTGCCCTTCCAATCGTCCTGAAAAGCGACGGCCAACCCGGCCCCTTCGGGGAAACGTCGTTGATCGTGATCCGGACGCCCGTTCGGAGATGATGACGCAGGATGGAACGTTGAACAGGGGCGACACGTCCTCCAAGTCCCATATTTCTTTGACACGGACGAACCTCGCCGCGCCGGAGCGGGTGTTGTCGTGATGATCTGCTTGAAAAAAGCTGCGCGGCAGAACGAAGGCCAGCGTCCCCTTGTCCTTCAGAAAGTAGTCGGTGCAATGGGCAAGGAAAATGGCCGCGATTTCCATGTGCGGAGCGTTCGCTTTCTTGGCGGGCCATGTGCCGGTGTTCCGGGCTATGTCGCGCAAAAGATCCTGATAGTTCGCGTTGTCGATGCTCGAAAAGGTGAACCATGGAGGATTGCCGACGACGAAGTCGAATCCACGATGGAAGAAACATGGTTTGTATAGGTTTCGAACGATGAATTCCCAAATTCCGTTCCTGCCCGCTTCCTTGGCGGATTTGAAGGCGCGGTAGATTTCGTGGATGCAGTTTGCGAAAATTTCCTCCAAGGGCTTCCCGGCCCTCTCCCGCAGCGCTTGGCCGAAGTCCGCGATGCTCATGTCGTCATCGCCCTTGGTGAAATCAGCGAACCTTTCAGCCACATGAACCGCCTCCTCGAAGAGCTGAGGATCGTCGAACACGCGGGTGTTGATCCCGACCCTTGTGTCGTCGATCCATATGTTGAAGGTTTCTCCGAAGAGGCCGGGCGAGGCCGAATCGGTGGGGGACAACAGGGTGTTCGCAAGATGAACGCCAAGAAACACGGGCTTCGGGGATTGCGCAACCTTGTCTTTCAGGGTTAGCAGCACCGTCGCCTTGGAAATTTGAACGGACAGGGGATGAATATCCAAACCGCAGACCCGTGAGGCGATTTCATACGCCGACAACCGCGGGAACTCGATGACGAATTTTTCAATCGCGGCCCGCAAAAACGAACCGCTCCCGCAAGATGGATCAAGGACGCGGGAGTCCTCCCCGAATTCCAACTCCCCCACGATGGTTTCGCAAAGCCAGTCCGGGGTGTAGTACTCGCCAAGCGAATGACGGGTGTCACGGTCGATGAGATCTTGATA
>JANQKA010000131.1 GCA_028281405.1 Hasllibacter sp.
CGCCTCCCCCGCGCACGCCGCGGCCAACACGCCTCCGCTCGTGGCGATGGGGGTGCTTCTGCTGCTGACGGCGCGGCGCAACCTCGTCGCCGTGAACGCGGTGATCGTCCTCGGTGGCGGCCTCGCGGTCTGGCTTTTGGCCAAGCCAGGAATCCATGTGGGCGCGAGCGGACTGGTGTTCGGCTGGTTCGGCTTCCTGGTGGCGCGCGGCCTGATCGACCGCACATGGACAACGCTCGCCGTGACCGCCTTAATCGTGTTCATCTACGGCGGACTGATCTGGGGCGTCCTGCCCGGTCAGCCGGGCATCAGTTGGGAGGCCCATCTATTCGGCGCGCTCTCCGGCGTGGCGGCGGCGTATATCGTGCCCGCGAGGACCAATACGCGGCGTCCGCGGCGCCGTTAGGACAAAGTGCTGGGGCGGGTTTCCATCTCTCCGCTGGTCGCGGATAGCCCGCCCTGGGCCTGACCACTTGGATTCTCCGCGACGGGCGGGCCGGAAGCGACGCGCTTCGAGTGCCGCGAACCGATGACGGATTCACGAGGGCGCCTTTGGGAGTTGGGTCTCGTGTCCGGAGTCTAACCCGCCTCCCGGCGGACGGGGGCCGGAACGGCGGTTCGGAGGTTCTTCGCGGCGCGCAATACCTTCCCGATCCGGATTGGATAGACGCCCCGGTCTCCGATTCGCTCCCTTCCGCAATGGACCGCGCCGCCGCGTCCCCGCGGAATTTCCGGGCGCGCCCCGGCGTTTCCCACCTCCGGCCGGGAGCGTGGCCATGCTATTCGGAGCGTGCATGGAGCACCCTGGAAGGCCGAGGGCGCGACCGAAACCCGCGGATCGATGCGGCGGCGTCCGCAATGTGCCCGAGGAAATCCCTTCCATCGATTGACAGACGAGTCGGTTCAGTCGCGTCTATCGAGCGGCTTGGACCTTTCTCGTAGTGATTCGCGGGTGTCGCCTCCGCGCGTCCTCCGTGTGCCCGCGGAGATCACGCCGGATATCGGGATTTCACCCGTCCCGAGCAATTCGGCCCCGGCGCTCCGCTCCCGCCCTCGGGCCGCGGTTCCTGAAACCGGGAAGCAATCGCCCCACCCGATCCCGGAATCGCCGGGTGGACCAAGTCACGGGTCATGGATGTTCCCAGCCGACGCCGCATCGTCCACCGGACGACGAGCTTACGCGGCCGAACCGCCTTCCGCGGGGCGGCGAACCCCCTGCCCCGCCGCCCTCGGCGTCCCGCGTGAGGCGGGTGTCACTCCCTCGACCGTGAGCCTTCCGTCACCGCGAGCCCCGCGGATTTTGGTGCCTGCGGAAAACAGCAGCTTTTCGCGCCTCCGCTCCACGTCCATTGACCTCTGAACCGCGCCGGGCACGTCTTTCAACATGTCCGCGACGCACTTATTGATTTCTTCGTTGAGGAACGTGATTTCGGTCGGCCGGAAAATCTCGTCCTCGAGGGCCGCTTTGTCTTTGGGATCCATTGCTTTCTCCTTCGTTTCGTGGTTGCCCTTCATGCGTCGCTCTCACGGGAGAACACAATGCCCGGATCAACGTGAACACACCGGGTGGGAGACGAGGGGGCGTTTATCCGAGCACCAAATTGGTGCGCCGGCGACTGTCGCCGGCGCACCAAAATCGATTCACGGCGCGAATTTCCGCGGCTATGGAATGCGGAAACGCGCGCGCGTTTTCAGCGCTTCTTCACCTTGTCGAAGATCGCCTTCAACGGAGCGCGCTCCATCTCCTCGCGCCTGTGACTCAATTCAAGCGCCCTGTCGAGTGCCCCCGGGACTCCGGCGCAAGCCTCCCGCATCGCCTTGGAAATCTCCCGGCTCAATAGCCATATTGGCTCCGGTTGGAGCAGCTTTTCCTCGAGCTCCTTCCTTCGCTCGCGCTCATCCATTTCCCGCATCCTCTCTCTCTTCATCGGGTGGTGTTTTCCGCAAAACGTCCATGAGAATGGCGAATTGCGGGACGATATATCGAAAAATTTCGACGGCATTAGCTTGGCGTTCGGCATTCACCACCGCCGCCCTCGAAAAGTGGTTAGGGCGATCACTACTCGCGTCAATGGCCTCATAGCGGCGACTCCCCAGCACCGCGGCCCGACGCCCACGGCGTCCCTGACCGGGCGGGTGTCATGCCCTCGGCCGCGCGCCATCCGTCACCGCGAAACCCCGCGGATTTTGGCGTTCGGGGAAAACAGCAGCTCCCTGCGCCTTCTTTCCACGTCCATCGCCCTCTGAAGTGCCCCGGGCACGTTTTTCATCATGTCCGCGACGCATTCACGGAGTTCTTCGTTGAGGAACGTGATTTCGGTCGGCCGGAAAACCTCGTCCTCGAGGGCCGCTTTGTCTTTGGGATCCATTGTTTTCTCCTTCGTTTCGTGGTTGCCCTTCATGCATCGCTCTCACGGGAGAACACAATGCCCGGATCAACGTGAACACACCGGGATGGAGGCGAGGGGACGTTTTTCGTTACCCCAATTGGTGCGCCGGCGACTGTCGCCGGCGCACCAAAATCGATACACGTCGCGAATTTCCGCGGTTATGGAATGCGGAAACGCGCGCGCGTTTTCAGCGCTTCTTCACCTTGTCGAAGATCGCCTTCAACGGAGCGCGCTCCATTTCCTCGCGCCTGTGACTCAATTCAAGCGCCCTGTCGAGCGCCCCCGGAACACCGGCGCAAGCCTCCCGCATCGCCTTGGAAATCTCCCGGCTCAATAGCCATATTGGGCTCGGTTGGAGCAGCTTTTCCTCGAGTTCCTTCCTTCGCTCGCGTTCATCCATTTCCCGCATCCTCTCTCGCTTCATCGGGTGGTGTATTCCGCAAAACGTCCATGAGAATGGCGAATTGCGGGGCAATATATCGAAAAATTTCGACGGCATTCGCTTGGCGTTCGGCGTTCACCTCCGACTCCCACACAAAGCGGCGAGGGCGATCACTACTCGCGACAATGACCCCAAATGGCGCACTCTCCTCAAGAAAAATGGGAGCCGCAACCAACGATACGTACCTCCGGGAGTCAGCTTCCTTGCGTTTATCGGGTGGCACCGAGATCAAGGACGACACATCTTGTAAGCGCGTGTCGGAAAACACCACCTCCTGTCTCCTGGAAAAAGCCAGACCCACATAGCCTTCTCCCGAACGCCAAGCCCGGTGTGGTCCCATTGCATCTGCGGGATGGCTGCGGAAACACTCGACACCATTCAGCACTCCCCCGGCCTCGCCTTGCTCGTATATCGATATGTTGAAATAATCGTCTTCGATGCAGAAAAACGACCTTTTTCTGTCCACAATGATTTGGACGGCCGCTTCAAGCGCCTCCCGACGCGAAGCGTCGTCGCGCTTCGGGGAAATTATCGAATCTCTGAGTACCTCGGGAAAAAGGTTGAACAAGCCAATTAATGCTTTCTTGGCTTCGAATTCGGAAACGCACTGATTTAGGTTTTTCTCCATTTCGGCGTTCCTCTTCTCCTCTTCATGAAGAGACCGCAATATCTCGACCGCCTGCTTGTCGATGAACACAAGCAAGAGATTCGGCAACAGCACGAGCGCGCCCCCCGCCCAGAACAGCCCGTCGGCCATCGCCGGCTGTCCGACGGCGCTCGGAGCCCTAAAATAGTTCCCGACAACCAAAGCCACGCCTCCCGCCAAGGCGAGAAACCGGACGATTTTCACCGGAAACGCCAATCGGTCAAGGAATATCGATAGGTGTTCAAGCGTCTTCATGTTCATCCTCCGGTCTCCAGACCTTTCGCCGTGGGTCACGCGCCACATGTGGCCCGGTCCATGCCCCCGTCAATGCGGTGTGCACGCCATGTCCCCGTCAATGCGGTGTGCACGCCATGTCCCCCGATCTTTCCGGATTGTCGCGGAATCGCGACAGCGGCACGAATCGGTCCCGCTCGATGCCGCGCCGCATCACCATGGCCCGGGAACCGGGAACGAATCCTCCCCGATTCCCCGCGAAGCAATCCGTCAAGCGCGTCCCGATCAACCGAGGCCCTCCGATGCCGGGCACCGGACGCCACGGCGCCTCTTGGCCGGTCTCCCCGCCCCAGTTCGAGCCATTCGGCCACGGCAGGCATCCGCGCCGGTTCCGACCGGAGTCGACCTTCACCTTCGAAGCCAAAGGCGTTCCCGCTCATCCTCCAAGACCTCCCGCCCGAACACATAATCCGGGCACAATACACGCCGGGCGTCCCGATGAAACCCCAGGGGAGCGTTCGCCGACCCGTGGGCCGGCACTTGCGCCATTCTTGGCCATTCCCCCCCGCCTCCGCCAAATTCCATGGCAAGGAAGTCGGAACCGCACAGGCCAGACATTCGGAGCGCGGTCACCGCGCTTCCTGATGCCGAATCGGTCGAAACCGGTATCCACGGGCACGCGGGCGACCATGTGGACATCAACGCCGGTCTCCCGTTCATGGGCCGGTAGCCACGGGCGCGCGGGCGACCAGTCCGTAGATCGGGCGACAAGTCCGAAGATGTAGCCGCGCCCGATCATCGCCTCCGGTAGCCACGGGCGACCACGGCCGGCCGCTCGGTGAGTCCCGATCCAACGGCCATCGGCGACGCCCATGCGAATCGGGGAAGAGCCTCCCGCGTTTACAACGCCATCCGCACGCGCTACCCGTTGGCGATTCGAAGGAGTGCGGCACATGTCGGCCCGTCGATGGCGAATTTCGAACCAAGAGCCCGGCGACCCATCCAACGCCGGTCCGGACCGCCTTCCCCGCCAATCGGAGACTCCTTCATGACCACCTTCTCCTACGTCACCCGCGGCGGCGTGCGCGTCACCCGCCGCACCACGCCCGCCGACTACGCCACGGCGACCGAATCGCTCATCGACAGGCTTGACGCCCATCAGGGGGCGCTGCTGTCGTCGAATTACGAATACCCCGGACGCTACACCCGTTGGGAATTCGGGTTCGCGGACCCGCCGCTGCGCATCGAGGCGCGGGGCAGGGACATGGTTTTCCTGGCCCTCAACCGACGCGGTTCCACGCTTCTCCGGATCCTGGAGCCCGCGCTCGCCGCCCTGGGCGACGTCGAACGAATGTCGTCCGACGCGGACCGCATCTCGCTTTCGATCCGCGACGCGGGGCCGGTCGCGGACGAGGAGGCCCGCTCCCGCGCGCCCTCGGTGTTCACGGCGCTTCGCGCCGTTTCCGAACACTTCCACAGCGGCGAAGACGGTCACCTCGGGCTATACGGCGCCTTCGGCTACGACCTCGCGTTCCAGTTCGACCCGATCGAGCTGAAGCGCCCGCGCCCGGAGGGCCAGCGCGACCTCGCGCTGTTCCACGTCGATTCCCTCGTGGTGGCGGACCACTACACGGCCGAAGCCCACAGTATTCACTACGACTTCGCCCTCGGCGGCCACGACACCTCCGGCGTCGACGGGGGCGGCGCGTCCCTTCCCTTCGCCGCCTCGAAGGAAACCCCTCCCCGCGGCGATCATTCCCCCGGCGAATACGCGGATCTCGTGCGCCTCGCGAAGGACAGTTTCGCCCGCGGCGATCTCTTCGAGGTGGTTCCGGGCCAGGTGTTCCACGAATTGGTCCACGACAGCCCGGCGGCGGTCTACCGTCGTCTGCGCCGCATAAATCCGGCGCCGTTCGGCTTCCTGATGAACCTGGGGGAGTCCGAATACCTCGTCGGCGCGAGCCCGGAAATGTTCGTCCGGGTCACCGGACGCCGCGTGGAAACCTGTCCGATATCGGGCACCATCAAACGCGGGCGCGACGCCATCGAGGACGCCGAGCAGATTCTCGCGCTGCTCAAGTCCGAAAAGGACGAGAGCGAACTCACCATGTGCTCGGACGTGGACCGCAACGACAAATCCCGCGTTTGCGAGCCCGGCTCGGTGCGCGTGATCGGGAGGCGCCAGATCGAGATGTACTCGCGCCTCATCCACACCGTCGACCACATCGAGGGACGCCTTCGCGAGGGCATGGACGCCTACGACGCGTTCCTCTCCCACGCCTGGGCCGTGACGGTCACCGGAGCGCCGAAGCTCTGGGCCATGCGCTTCATCGAGGAACACGAGAAAAGCCCCCGCGCTTGGTACGGAGGGGCCATCGGCGCCGCCACCTTCGACGGAAACATGAACACCGGCCTGACCCTGCGAACCATCCGGATCATCGATGGCCGCGCCGAGGTGCGCGCCGGCGCCACGCTTCTCTTCGACAGCGATCCCGAAGCCGAGGAGGCGGAGACGGAATTGAAGGCGTCCGCCATGCGCGCGGCGATCCGCGGCGAGGCCGCCTCGAACGCGGACGCGACGGGCCACGCGGGACTGCCGCGCGGCGCGGGACGCCGGGCGCTGCTCGTCGACCACGAGGACAGTTTCGTCCACACGCTGGCCAACTACCTGCGGCAGACGGGCGCGGAGGTCCGCGTGACCCGCTCGCCCGTGTCCGGGACGACGCTCGACGAATTCGCTCCCGACCTCGTCATGCTCTCCCCCGGCCCCGGCGCGCCGTCGGACTTCGATTGCTCCGCCACGGTCCGCGCCGCGCTCGACCGCGGCATGGCGGTGTTCGGCGTCTGCCTCGGACTTCAGGCGATCGGCGAGCACTTCGGCGCGGAGTTGCGCCAACTGGCCGCGCCGGCGCACGGCAAGCCGTCGAGGATCGATGTCGTCGATCCCGGGATCCTCTTCGAGGGTCTGCCGCGGGAGATCGCGGTGGGCCGCTACCACTCGCTGCACCTCGACCGCGCGACGATTCCAGGCGTCCTGAAGGTGACGGCGCTGACCTCGGACGGCGTGGTAATGGCCATCGAGCACCGCGACCTTCCCGTGGCGGCGGTGCAGTTCCATCCCGAATCGATCATGTCCCTCGGCCGGGACGCCGGCTTCCGGATCGTCGAGAACGCGGTCGCGGGCCTTGGCGCCGGACTCGGCGGCGGCGCGGGCGTGGACGATATTCGCAAAATCACCCATCCCGCGTAGAGTGCGGGCCGGACAGCAGGAGACAGCCCCATGGAAATGACCGACAGCATCGTGATCTGCGCCCCCAGGGAGAAGGTTTGGGCGTCGATCCTGAACCCCGAAACGCTGAAGGAGTGCATTCCGGGCTGCACGGAGTTGACGGGATCATCCGAGGAGGGCTTCGAAGCCACCGTGGTTCAGCGCGTCGGCCCCGTGAAGGCCACCTTCAAGGGCAGGGTCGCCCTGTCCGACATGGACGAGCCCCGAAGCCTGACGCTGTCCGGCGAAGGCAAGGGCGGGGCCGCGGGGTTCGCCAAGGGCGGCGCCGACCTCACCCTGTCCGAGGTCGATGGAGGAACCGCCCTCAGCTACAAGGTCGAGGCGAAGGTCGGAGGCAAGCTCGCCCAGCTCGGGGGCCGGATCATCGACGGCTTCGCCAAGAAGATGGCGGGGGAATTCTTCGCCTCATTTCAAAAACAGGTCGAATCGTAACGCCCGGTCCCGTCGCGCGAGCCGGCGACGCCCGTAGGGATGGCGCCGCGACTTGGAAGCGATTCGCTCCCCGTCGGCTTCCCCGCCTCCCGCCGCGGCCCGTTGAAACGAATCGGCGAACCGCGCCCCGCCGAATCACCCCGCGGCCGATCGGAGCGGCGTTTGGCCGTTTCGCGCCGGGCGGGGTTTGGATGAGTCGCGCGCGGGTCCGGTCGAACCCCGCCGATTCGGAAATCCCAAGCGAGGATTGAAGGGTCGGGCCGAATCGCACCATCCGCCGGAGAGGCCGTGGTCGCCCCAACGCGAATTCTCCCGCCGGGGAAGGTCGCGATGGAAGGGTGCCGCGCGGTGCGGATCCCATCGGCTTGACCGTGTGTTGCCCCGCGCCCGCGAATCGCGCGCCCCTGTTGCGCCCCCGCCCCATCCCTCTTATTCGGGCGTGATTCGGAACCCGAGGTCCAACCGCCCATGGAAAATGTCGTCCTTACCGTTCACCTGCTTCTGGCGCTGGTGCTGATCGGCGTGGTGCTGCTGCAGCGATCCGAGGGAGGAGGCCTTGGAATTGGCGGAGGGGGCGGCGTGGTCACCGGCCGCTCCGCGGCGACCGCCCTGGGCAAAATCACCTGGGGGCTGGCGGTGGCGTTCATATGCACCTCCATTACACTGACGGTGATAGCCGCGCGGAATTCCTCGTCCACCTCCGTCGTGGATCTGGTCGCCCCGGGCACCGCAGAGGAAACGCCGGCCGGGGACGTGCCGCTGACGCCGCCGTCCCTCGACGGCGGAAGCCTCCTGCCGCCCAGCGACTCCGACTCCCCGTTGACGCCGCCGCGCGCCGAGTAGCCGCGGGTGGAAAATTCGGCCGCGCGTCCGTCCACGCCGGACCTTGCGGTCGACTCCCAATCCGGTTATGCGCCGAATCCCGTGGTGAGGGCTCCCGCCAAGGGTCCTGTCCGACAGTGAATCCGGCCGCCGGGAGCGGCCCATCGCGGGGAGTTCGACATGGCGGAAATGGCGCGGTTCGTGTTCATCACCGGGGGCGTGGTCTCGTCGCTCGGCAAGGGGCTGGCCGCCGCCGCCCTGGGAGCGCTGCTCAAATCCAGGGGCTACAAGGTCCGGTTGCGGAAGTTCG
Source organism: Hasllibacter sp. (assembly GCA_028281405.1). Taxonomy (GTDB): domain Bacteria; phylum Pseudomonadota; class Alphaproteobacteria; order Rhodobacterales; family Rhodobacteraceae; genus JANQKA01. The sequence continues at coordinate 8,566 of JANQKA010000131.1, forward strand.
ACCCCTACCTCAACGTCGACCCCGGCACGATGAGTCCGTTCGAGCACGGCGAGGTCTTCGTCACCGACGACGGCGCCGAGACCGACCTCGACCTAGGCCACTACGAGCGCTTCACGGGGGTGGCCGCCACCAAAGACGACTCCGTATCCGCGGGCCGCATCTATGAAGAAGTGCTCAGGAAGGAGCGCAAAGGGGACGACAGACCTCGTTCCGGGCGCAGCACCTACTTCGGCAAGACGATTCAGGTGATCCCGCACGTCACGGACGAGATCAAGAATTTCGTAGAGAAGGGAGAGGAGGATGTGGATTTCATGCTGTGTGAGATTGGCGGCACCGTCGGCGACATTGAGGGGCTGCCATTCCTGGAGGCGATCCGGCAGTTCAGCCAAGGCAAGCATCGCGGTCTTTGTGTGTTCGTGCATCTTACGCTGCTACCCTATCTCTCAACCACGAGAGAACTGAAAACCAAGCCAACCCAGCACTCCGTCAAAGAACTCCGCTCGATCGGTATATCGCCCGATGTAATTCTTTGCCGATTCGAAATGGAGAATCAGGATCCAGAGCGCCCACAACTCCCCGATCCAGAGCGGGGAAAAATTTCACTCTTTTGCGGAGTCCCAAAAGAAAACGTTATCTCCGCCCCAAATTTCAAGACGATATACGATGCGCCGTTGGCTTATCACGGTGAAGGGTTTGACAAAGCGGTGCTCGACTCCTTCAGAAAATTGGACAAGTTGTACAAAGACGCGCCCGAACCGAACAAAGAACTCAAAAAGCCCGGGCCGATAGTGGATAAAGAACCATGCTTAATCGAGTGGAATGAAGTACGCGAAAAAATCCGAAATCCAGAGTTCAAGGTTTATGTCGCAATCGTTGGGAAATACACGCGCCTCGAAGATGCTTACAAATCTCTCTCCGAAGCTCTCACGCACGCGGGCATGGCCAACCAAGCCGCTGTAATACCAAAATGGATATCCGCGGAGATATTCGAAGAAGAAGATATCGAGAATCACCTGCAAAGCATTCACGCCATCATCGTTCCCGGTGGATTTGATGAGCGAGGAACGGAAGGTATGATCAAGGCCGCCCAATATGCCCGTGAAAAAGGTGTTCCTTTTCTAGGAATATGTCTCGGCATGCAGATTGCGGTCATAGAGGTTGCCCGCAACGTCGCTGGGATAACTGCGGCCGGTTCCGCAGAATTCAATGAGGAGAGTGGAAACCCAAAATTCGAACCTGTTGTTTGCCACATCGACAATTGGATAAAAGACGACGACACGGTCAAATCCATGGCCACAGACGCCAAGGGAGGAACCATGCGACTTGGGTCCGTTGAAGCCTTGCTCAAGGAGGGTACAAAAATCTATGATATCTATGGAAATTCGGTAATCCATGAGCGTCACCGCCACCGCTACGAAGTGAATAAAGACTATATCAATTTATTGAACGAATCTGGGCTTGAAATCTCCGGTGTGAGTCGCAAAGGAAGCCTTCCGGAAGTCATCGAATGGCCGAATCATCGATGGTTCATCGGTGTGCAGTTCCATCCCGAATTAAAGTCCAGGCCATCCGATCCGCATCCGATTTTCGTTGACTTGATCGGCAACGCGATCCGAGATTTATTGACCACAAGACACCGGAAATAACCTACGATCCTCCCAGTTAATGTTTGGGATGTTCGAGGGTAATTTAATAAATGAAATCACACGATAGTTTTACATGTGTGACGGAGTCACGGACAAAAGAGGAAGCGTGATCACGCGTCTGATCATCCGGATTTACACGCAATGCGTCCGGCTGTTGTCGCCCCGTGTGATCAAATAGTGTAATTCTTGATTCTGCGCGACGCTTGCGTTCGTCTGATTTTGGAGTATGGAACCTTCATGTTCATCGCCCTCGCCGAAATTCCCCGACCGCCAAGCCACGATGGATGTCCGACCCGGATGCGGGGCGTGCCCCGGCCGCCCTGCGGAGCGCCCGCCCGGTCGGCGGCGTCCGTGGAGGGGCGGAACGAATCGGACACGTCCCCGCGAATCGCCGCGGCTTTCCGCGGCTGGCGGGCCGCGGCCTCAAGGATTGGCTGGTATCCGGAAGCCGCGCCGTTCGCCCGCCCAATCGAAGCCGACATTCCCCGCCGGATCCATCCGTTGACGTTCGAATCGCTACGACCAGCGGTTGCCACCAACGGAATCCCCGGTCGGGACGGACACGCGCTCCCTCGCCCCGTCTCCGCTTTCCATGGCCGCGGCCGCCCCGAGCGATTCCCGCCCGCCGAATCGGAACCGTCATGATCGCCAGCATGCCCATGTACGACTGGCCGGAAGTCCGCCCTGCGACCGATTCGCTCTGGACCCATATCGCGTCGGTTTTCCGGGACCACGGAATCGACGCCCCTCACATGCTGACCCGGGACATCCCGCCGCCGGTAGTTTGGAACCGGGACGATCTGCTGATTTCGCAGACCTGCGGTCTGCCGTTCCGCCAGGGTCTTCACCGGCGTCTGACACTGGTCGGCACCCCAAACCACTCCCTCGGAGACACGCCGGCGGGCCATTACCGATCCGTGATCGTGGTCGCCGCGGACGCTGGCGGCGAACGCCCCGAAGATTTTGGAACCTTGGCGCTCAACGGCCC
>JANQKA010000142.1 GCA_028281405.1 Hasllibacter sp.
CGAATTTCCAAGAGTTTCGTATCCTCTGGAAGTGTTTTCCGAAGAGCCTGGGCGGCGTTCAAAATCGCGGTCTTGGCATCGTCATCCTCCGCCTGAAGAACCACGGCGAGTATGCCGGGGGCCCCCGTTCCGACCAGAGGGTCGAACAATCCCGTTTCGAAAACCGCGTTCGCGAGGTCGGAGGAGTCGTGCTTGTCTTCGGGAATTTCGAACACAAGCTCAAACTCGAAGTGATCGGTCATCGTCGTTGTCCTTTTCGCCGAGTTTTGTGCACTTCAAAGCTCTTCGCCTCAACCGATTGGCGTGATTTTCCGGATTCTTGGGCGACGACAAACAGTCATCATGCAGTACTTTCCGTTCCTGCATTCCATGCTGTTGGATGGGCACCGCAGCGTTCCCCAAGGGTGCCCTCGTGCTTCGAGTAATGTCCAAACCTGGTTTCGCAGTTCCCGAACCGCCGCCCTGATCTCTTTCGATTTGTGCATTTTTGTCAGGCAACGCCGTCCCTCTATTTCGCCATCCGGTCACACTGTGGAACGGATCCGACCCGGCTGCGCGGTATTCGTCCACTGTGAAGAAACCGCGGAAATTTCCTATCACCAAGTGGAAATCTGACGGTGCGCACTTGTCCCTACGACGATGCGCGCCCGTCGTTGGCGGGCCCCGCGGATGCCGAGGTGAGCGGGCGGATTTCAGACGCTGAGGCAGACATACTTGATCTCGGTGTAGTCTTCGATGCCGTACTTCGATCCCTCGCGGCCGAGCCCCGATTGTTTCACTCCGCCGAATGGCGCCACCTCCGTCGAAATGATGCCGGTGTTCACCCCGACGATGCCGTATTCCAGAGCCTCCTGGACTCGGACCACCCGGGAAACGTCCCTCGCGTAGAAGTAGCACGCGAGGCCGAAGATGGTGTCGTTCGCCATCTCGATGACCTCGGCCTCGTCCTTGAACCGGAACAGGGGAGCGAACGGGCCGAAGGTCTCCTCGTTTGAAACCTTCATGTCCGGCGTCGCGCCTGTCACGATGGTGGGCTCGAAGAACAGCCCGCCGCGCTCGTGCGCACGGCCGCCCGTCAGAACGGTCGCGCCCTTCTTCAGGGCGTCGTCGATATGCTCCCGGACCTTCTCCACGGCGGAAGACTCGATCAGGGGGCCGAGGTCGACGCCGTCCCGCAAACCATCTCCGACGCTCATTTCCGAGACGCGCCGGGCGAGTTTCCCGGCGAATTCGTCATGGACCGCGTCCTGCACGTAGATGCGGTTGGCGCAAACGCAGGTTTGGCCGTTGTTGCGGAACTTGCAGAGAATCGCGCCTTCGACGGCGGCGTCGATGTCGGCGTCGTCGAACACGATGAACGGCGCGTTTCCGCCAAGTTCCATGGAGCATTTCAGCACCTGTCCGGCGGCCTGCCCGAGCAGGACGCGTCCGACTTCGGTGGACCCGGTGAAGGTCAGTTTGCGGATCGCGGGGTTTTCGCAGAATTCGAGGCCCACGCCCTTGGAGTCGGTCGATGGCACGACGGAAAGCACGCCCTTCGGCACTCCGGCGCGTTCCGCGAGCAGGGCCATCGCCAGCGCGGAAAGGGGCGTGAGGGAGGCCGGGCGGGCGACCATCGCGCAACCGGCGGCGAGGGCCGGGCCGACCTTGCGGGCGATCATGGCGTTTGGAAAATTCCAAGGCGTGATCGAGGCGCAGACGCCCACGGGTTGGCGCAGGACCGTGATCCGCTTGTCGGGTTGGTGTCCGGGGATCGTGTCGCCGTAGACGCGCTTCGCCTCCTCGGCGAACCATTCGATGAAGGCCGCGCCGTAGGCGATCTCGCCTCGGCTCTCGGACAGAGGCTTTCCCTGCTCCGCGGTCATGATCCTCGCCAGATCCTCCTGATTCCCCATCATCAGGTCGAACCATCGGCGCAGTATGTTGGCGCGCTCCTTGCCGGTCCGGGCGGCCCACTCCTTTTGCGCCGGGCGGGCGGCGGCGATCGCTTCCGCGACCTCGTCCCGGGACAGGTCGGCGACGTTCGCGATGACGTCGCCGCGGGCGGGATTGCGGACCTCGAATGTCGCGCCGCCCCGGGCGTTCGTCCATTCGCCGCCGACGAACGCGCTCTCGACAACGAGGTTCGGGTCGGAAAGCAGGGCTTTCCAATCGGTGGTGTCGTCGAGCATTTCGAGGCCTCCTTGCATCCGGAGCGGGCATCCTATTTGATCGCCCCGAACCGCGCAACACCCGGGGGGCCGCGATGGATTTCGACAAAGCCTACGCCAACCGGGATCATGTGCCGGACGCCGACAGGCTCATCGGCTCCTGGGAGGAGGAGGCCCGGCAATGGCGCGCGGCGGAGGCCGCGGTCGGCAGGGCGCGCCTCAACCACCCCTACGGGAACGGAGAGCGGCAGGCGCTCGACCTGTTTCACCCGGCGGGGCGGCCGGAAGGATTGGCGGTGTTCGTCCACGGCGGGTACTGGCGGACTTTCGACCGGACCCGTTGGTCGCACTTCACGGCCGGGCTGACGTCCCGGGGATGGGCCGTGGCGGTGCCGTCCTACACGCTCGCCCCCGAAGGGACGATCGCGGGAATGACGCTGGAGACCGCGCGTGCGGTGGAGGCCGCGGCGGAACTCGTTCCCGGCCCGATCCGACTGACGGGGCATTCGGCGGGTGGGCACCTCGTGGCGAGGATGAACTGTGTCGACGTGGACATCGCGCCGTCCGTCGCGGAGCGGATCGCGCGCATCGTGCCGATTTCGCCGGTGACCGATCTCAGGCCGTTGCTCAAAACGAAGATGAACGAGGACTTCGGA
>JANQKA010000150.1 GCA_028281405.1 Hasllibacter sp.
TGAATTTCATGGGTTTACGAACGGTGGAATCGCCCATAGTACGGCCCGTCTTGGATCAGCGGAGGCAATGACAATGGCGAGCGGGACCGACATCCGCACCTACTTCGAGGGGCGCTGGCACGAAGGCGACCCCATGATCATGCGCGCCGCGGACCACGGCAGTTGGCTGGGTTCGACCGTCTTCGACGGGGCTCGCTACTTCGAGGGCGTGGCCCCGGACCTGCGCGCTCATTGCGAGCGCGTGAACCGCTCCGCCGAGGCGCTGATGCTGACGCCCAGCCACTCGACCGATGAGATGGTCGACATCATCCGTGACGGCGTCAAAGCCTACGGGCCAGACAAGGCGGTCTACATCAGGCCCATGTACTGGGGGATCCTGGGAACCGAGCTCGCCATCGTTCCATCACCCGATGAAGTCGGCTTCGCGGTCTGCCTCGAAGCGATTCCGATGGCGCCGAGCGACAGTTCCACGACGCTGACGAGGACGCGGTTCCGCCGCCCGGTTCTGGAAGACGCCGTCGTCAATGCCAAGGCGGGATGCCTCTACCCCAACAACGCCCGCATGCTCACGGAGGCGCGGGCCAAGGGCTTCGGCAACGCGCTGGTGGCGGACGCCATGGGCAACGTGGCCGAAACCGCGACCGCGAACGTGTTCATCGTCAAGGACGGCGCCGTGTTCACGCCCATCGCCAACGGCACGTTCCTCGCGGGAATCACCCGCGCCCGCCACATGGAGAACCTCCGCGCCGACGGTCTCGAGGTGCGCGAGACCGTGCTGAGCTTCGACGACGTGCGCGACGCCGACGAGGTGTTCCTGTCTGGCAACATGATGAAGGTGACGCCGGTCAAGCAGTTCGACGACACGCACTATCAGGTCGGCCCCGTCACCCGGCTCGCGCGGGATCTCTACTGGGATTGGGCGCTTTCCGAGGCGTGAACGGCGATTGCGCCGCGGACGCGCCGGGGAGGAGGGAGGCGGGACGCGTCACGGGGCGATTCCGGGCCGTCTTGCAATGGGGCGCCCGTTCGCCCACACTCGCCGCCATTCAGCGAGGGTGATCCATGCGTAAGTTTCTCGTCGTGCTCGACGACAGCCGCGAATGCCTGAACGCCATGCGGTTCGCCGCCATGCGGGCGCGCAAGACGGGCGGCGGCGTTCAGATTCTGGCGGTCATACCGCCGGAGGAATTCCAGCATTGGATCGGCGTGGGGGATCTGATGCGGGAGGAGGCCCGCGAGCGGATCGAGGCTCATTTCGAGGTGTTCGCGAAGTGGATGCGCGACCGTCAGGAGATCGAACCGGAGCTCGTCGTGCGCGAAGGCGAACCTGTTCCAGAAATTCTGGCCCAGATCAAGGATGATCCGGAGATCGGCGTGCTCGTCCTTGGCGCGGGGGTCGGCAAATCCGGGCCTGGTCCGCTCGTCAACCAGTTGACGAAATCGTCCGGCACGCTCCCGGCCCCCATCACCATTGTTCCTGGGGAGCTCTCCAAGGAGCAGCTGGAGGCAATCACCTGAACGAATCGGGGTGGCGCCGGATTCGAGTCGGGCTTTCGGCGCGGCCCTTGCCGGCGCGTCCGGGTGGAGCGCCGGCGACTTGGGCGCGAACAATGCATCTGTTGACGATGTGTTCGACATCCTTCAACGATTCGCGTCGACCACTTCGCGGCTCGCGCTACCGATTCCATCAAAACCGCCGGCGCTCAACCGGCATGCCCGGCGGCCACGTTCGGCCATGCGTCCGTTCGTGCGGACACGGAGCCGGGATGATCGCTTGGGCGGGAGGACCGCGTGGCCGCCGGCGGAGGGTGCTTCCGCTTCGGATGCCGCGCACCGGGGGATTCGCTCTCACCTGAGGGACCGCGATGGCCAACTCCCAGCAGGTCGCGATGCCCGTGAATGCGCGGATACCGACCGGATTGTGGCGGCTTCGGCGCGTGCCGACGCGAATCACGCTCGCATTCAGCGGAGGTCCAAGTGAAGCGGGAGGATGTCCGGCAAGGTGAAACAGTCGCCCGAATGACATCCCATCACCGATCGATCCGGGCCGCCCGACGGGTCCGATTCGGCGATTCGGCCGCGTCCCGACCTCCCCGAAGGTTGACGGGGACGCCTCCAAGCCCCATATTCGGGGGCAGAACGAAAGGGTTCAGAGATGTTCATCCAAACCGAATCCACGCCGAATCCGGCGACGCTCAAGTTC
>JANQKA010000231.1 GCA_028281405.1 Hasllibacter sp.
TCCCCTCGCGGCTTTGGCGACTTCGGCGGCGAAGTCCTCCTCGGCCTTCTCGATGCCTTCGCCAACCGCCAGGCGGACGAAACCGGTGATTTCGACGCCGGCTTCCTTCGCGGCCTTGCCCACGGTCGTGTCGGGGTCCACGACGAACGCCTGATTCAGGAGCGTCACCTCGGCCAGCCATTTCTTCATCCGACCGGCGACCATCTTCTCGGCGACCTCTTCTGGCTTGCCCGATTCGCGGGCCATGTCCATCTGAATCCGCTTCTCCTTCTCGATGGAAGCCGGGTCCAAAGCATCCTCGTTCAGGGCCTCCGGAGACGTCGCCGCCACATGCATCGCGACCTGGCGCCCGAACTCCTCGTCGTCCCCGTTCATGGCGACGAGAACCCCGATCTTGCCCATGTCGGACGCGGCGGCGTTGTGCACATAGGTGACGATGCGCCCGCCCCGCAGTTTCTCCATGCGGCGGAGGGTCATGTTCTCGCCGATGGTCGCGATCTTGGCGGTGATCACGTCGGAGACGCGGCCTCCGTCGACCTCGGCGGAGGCGAGATCGTCCACGCCGTCCACCTCCAGCGCCTTCGAGGTGATGGACTTCACCATCTCCTGAAAATCGGCGTTCTTGGCGACGAAATCGGTTTCCGAATTGATCTCGACGGCCACGGCGACGTCGGCCGCGGTCGCGACGGCGACCAGGCCCTCGGCCGCCGTACGGCCGGATTTCTTGGCGGCTTTGGCCAGACCCTTGGTTCTAAGCCAATCCACCGCGGCGTCGAAGTCCCCGCCGCTCTCGGCGAGGGCCTTCTTGGCGTCCATCATGCCTGCGCCGGTGGCTCCGCGCAGTTCTTTCACCTGACTTGCGGTGATGGTCATCTGTCTTCTCCTCTGTGCTTTCCGTTTGGACGAATACCTCGACCATCCGGTTTAAAATTGTCCGATGACGCTTCGCGGCGAAGGTCGCGGTTTGTTGCACTCCCGCCCGTCGCAGTTGGGTTCGTCTCGGTGACGACAGGCGCGAATTTCGCCGACACGGCGCCATCAAGCGTTGTCTTGGCGGAAAACGGCCCATCCACGGCACCGCCGACCACTACGGTCCACGCAAGGTGCGACTCCCGCGCCTCAAACCTTCCGCCCTTGGCGTTTAAACCGCCCCGCGCCAGCTGTGGGTATTCGAGCGGTGGCTCGCTTCCTTCTTTCCCGCTGGAGACATGATTTCGAAGCGGAGGTTGGGATACCCTGTCGCCTCCTCCGGGGACATTTCCACTTTCGGACCTTGCGGTGACCCCATGATCATCAATCCCCCACGATCCGCAGCGATGGTCATTGGCCATCCCGGCCAAGATGATCTGGGAACTCTCCGCGAGGAAGTCCACCTGAATGTCATTCACGTTCATGACGGCCTCATTTCGTCGGGATGGGAGGCGGGAATCGCCCACCGCTCGGGAGTTGATCAGTCCATCTTGGACTTTACCGGGTACTTGGCCGGGTTGATGTACCTTTGCCGGAACACACTGGCGTGCGCAGTGAAGACGACGCCCAAGGGCGTCTCCCGCACGTTACTAATGTCCTCCAATCTGAACCAGCGCTCCGCGGGCGGGTTGCCGACGTTGGGCGGGGTGATCACGGTCTGCGGCGTGATTCTCGCACCTGGTATTTCGACGGTGGACAGTCTCATTTGTTCATACCTTCGGCAGTGTCAAGATTCTGGTGGCCCGGGGTTTCCTCGGTTGTGTTCGGTTTCCCGGGGTCGGGTGTCTCGGTGCTTTCGGCTTGGGCCTGTGTCCCGGGTTCGGGCGTCACGGTGCTTTCGGCTTGGGCCTGTGTCCCGGGTTCCGGCGTCACGGCGCTTTCGGCTTGGGCCTGGGCCCCGGGGTCGGGTGTATCGGAGCTTATGACTTTGGCCTCGGGCTGTGACTCGGGCTGCGGGCTGCCAACCTCTTCGGGAACATCGCTTTCCTCCATACCGTCTTCCATGGCTCCCACATCGATGCCCGCCGCGCCCATCTGGGCGGACATTCCGTCGAGTGCCGCCCGCGCCACGAGGTCGCAATATAGAGTGATCGCGCGCACCGCGTCGTCGTTGCCGGGAATGATGAAGTCGATGCCATCGGGCCGGCAGTTGGTGTCGACCACTGCCACAACCGGGATTCCGAGCTTCTTGGCCTCGAGAACGGCGAGTTCCTCCTTGTTGACATCGACGACGAACAGAAGATCCGGCAGACCTCCCATCTCGCGGATGCCGCCGAGCGACGCCTGAAGCTTCCTTTGGTCGCGCTCGATCCCGAGGAGCTCCTTCTTGGTGAGGCCCTCGGATCCCTTCTCCATCATCTCGTCAAGCTTGTCGAGGCGGGCGATGGACTGGGAGACGGTCTTCCAGTTGGTGAGAGTTCCGCCGAGCCAGCGGTGGTTCATGAAGTACTGGGCACACTTCTCGGATGCCTCCGAGATGGGCTTCTGCGCCTGACGCTTGGTGCCGACGAAGAGGATGCGGCCCCCCCTGGTGGCGACGTCGCGCACGACCTGCAGGGCCTGTTCCAGCATGGGAACGGTCTGCGTGAGATCGATGATGTGGATGCCGTTCTTTTCGCCGTAGATGAACTCCGCCATGCGCGGGTTCCATCGCTGGGTCTGGTGGCCGAAGTGAACGCCAGCTTCGAGCAGCTGGCGCAGAGAGAATTCCGGGAGCGCCATGTCCATGTCCTTTTCCGGTTTGCGCCTCGGCGGGGCTTCAGTTCGCGAACGAACAACCGGCGGACCTCGGGGATGTCTCCCCCGGGGCCCATGCCCCGCCTGTGATGCGCCGCGTATGGACCACCGCGAGGACGGGCGCAACCCCGAAAACGGCGATTTCGAAGATTTTTTTCGTGGCGGCGCTCCCCTTCCCATCAACGGCCAATCTCCCGAAGCGGAAGGCGTCGAATCTTGAGGGAGCGTTCAATCCGAAGGTGGGGTCGCGGCCACGCCGGATCCGCGAAGCGGGCGCGCGGCGCCAACGGTTGTGCCGCGCTTTGCCGCGTGACCGCGGAACCGGCCAGGCCGCCGCCCCGACCGCCGGCAAGCGTACGCCGGGTGAACGGAACACCGCCGCGCATTCGATGGAAGCGTCTCCGTGGCGCGTCATTATGCGTCCATCCGGACGGTTCCTTCGATTCGGGCGACTCCGCCGCATCGCCGCGACGACGGCCTTGCCGCCGGAACCGCCCTTGCTTTCGGTCCGCGGTTGCGGTCAACGAAAGTCCACAGCGTCGGCGGAGCGATGAACACACCAGATATTCTGTGCATCGGCGGCGCCGTTTGGGACACGATCGGGTGGGCTCCCGGACACCTGCGGATTGGATCCGACACGCCGGGGCGAATCGTCAGACGCCCCGGGGGCGTGGCGTTGAACATAGCGTTCAAGGCGAGTCGGCTCGGTCTGACCCCGGCCCTGTTGACGGTCGTGGGACGCGACTCGGAAGGCGACCTGCTTCTGGAGGAAGCGGAACGCGCGGGCGTGTTCGTCGATCACGCATTCCGCTCCGGTGATCTCCCGACAGACCGCTGCATTGTGGTCGAGGCGTCCAACGGCATGATCGCGACCATCGCGGACACCCGTTCGTTGGAGGCGGCCGGAGCGGAAATCCTGCGCCCGGCACGAAACGGCGCGCTCGGGAGCCATGGACAGCCCTGGACGGGGCTTGTCGCGCTGGACGGGAATCTCGCGGAAGGGCTTCTGGAGGAGATCTCACGCGACCCGCTTTTCGCCGCGGCGGACTTGCGCGTGGCGCCGGCGTCGCCCGGGAAAGCCGTGCGGATATCGCCTTTCGTGCGGGCCGGCGCCGCGACTCTCTATGTGAATCTCGAAGAGGCGGAATTGATTTGCGGCACGCGGTTCGCGACGAGCCGCGAAGCGGCGGAAGGGATGCTGGACCGCGGCGCGAGGAGAATCCTTGTTACCGACGGCGGGCGCGACGCGACCGACGGATCGGCGGCGGGGGGATTCATGACGATGCGGCCTCCGGAATTGCCCGCTTCAGCGGTGGAGCAAGTGACGGGGGCCGGGGACGCGTTCATGGCCGCGCATGTCGCCGCCGAGGCGCGTGGGGCGTCGGGTCGGGACGCGATGTCGCGCGCGTTCGCCGCCGCGGCGGACCACATGCGGGGGAACGGCGGATGATATCTCCGGGGAGAAACCCGCTTCCGGAGGATCCGACCCGAGAGTCCCTGGGAGATTCATCGATGAGGCGCGCCGTGCGTCTGGAACGGGGTGACCTCATCGCTACCCGTCGCGCGTGCCGGAGCGTCCGCTCCCGATGTGCGGTGGGATCGCTCCGTCGTGGACTTTGGTCGGGCGGATTGCCGTGACGCGGAAACCTCAAGAGTGAGGTGTTCCCGTTTTCAGGACATTCTCACTCCGCCGCAGTTCCGGTCTTTCCTTTCCGACGATCGGGCGGCCGCCGCGGAGCGGCTCTTGGACAACGAGCGGCCTCGGGTGCGGCGGGCGGGGATGGCTCCGCGGAATCGTCCCTTCCCGCCATCCGGGGCGGTCAAGCGCCCCGAATGGGTCGGCGACCAAGCCGGGCAACCGCATGCGCCGGAACCCCGCCGGGCCAACCCCCTGTGAACCGAGGCGCCGCGCCGGAACTTCCGAACACGCGAATCCACATCGATCCGCCCGTCTCGCACATCGTGTTGATCGGGCGGACGGATTCCGCGGATTGACCTGGAGGGGCCCGGCACTCCCGGGTTCCGCGACGGTGGAGTGGATTCCGATCGATGGGGTGGAGGGCCCGCCCGCGCGCCGGGATTCGATCCTCCTCCGCGCTTTCGCGTTCCGAGCATCTCCCATGCGCCGCCTGTTCAAATACGCCGCGCCCCGCGGGCCCATCCCGTTTCCGGCGGCCACGGGCGCGATTTCCGCCCCGGCCGAGCGGGTCGGGGATGAGGCCCAGCTGCGGGACGGATCGCTTGTGGTCCGATCCGCCCGCGTCCCCGGGCGGCCCGGACACCGGAAACCCGACCCAAACCGTCTCCAAAGGCGGATTCAGCGGGAAACCTCAGATCGGGGAGGCCCGGGCGCGCGAATCGGAACCGGATGTCGCGTCCCCTGCCCCGGTCCCGGCTTTCGCCGACGGCGCACCACGCGGGGAACACCGGAGTGGACCAGACCGGAATTCCATGAAACGCAAGCGGTGGAGCGCTCCCCGCCAACCGAGGCCCCGCGAGGAGGCGGCAGGCCACGCGGGAGACAGTCCGGAATGTCGTGGAGGCGAATCCGGCGATGCCGGGTCTACCGTGGCGGGATTGTCACCAGGTGGTGAAGCCGAGCCGGGCGAGGTGCCCCAAATGGTCGCCGACAATCTCCGCGGCCTCCCGGGTGACCAGGAATTCGGACCAGTTCTCCAAGGAATCGCTGAAATCCCACGGCCCGCCGGGCAGCCAATCCGGTTCGACCCCGCGCGCCCGAAGCCAAACGACGGCCTCGGCGTTCCTTCTCTCCACCAAGAGGGCCGTGTGAAAGGAGAGTCCCTTCATGGCGGTCGTGATGATCGCCCGGTGTCGTTCAGGCATGGCGTCCCACGCGGCCTTGTCGCAGAC
>JANQKA010000241.1 GCA_028281405.1 Hasllibacter sp.
TCTTCCCACCCAAGCCGCCGCTCAATCGATTTCAAGCCGCTTCGGCTCAGCCGCGGCCCGGCCTTTCCTCGTGGACATTTGGACGGTCGGGGACCGGTCGCGTCGCCGGAGAACCGCGCCCTCCCGAGCGGGACGCCGGATCGAGGTCGAATCGGGACTTTCTTCCCACCAAGCCGCAGCTCAATCAATTTCAGCCGCTTCGGCTCGGCCGCGGCCCGGACTTTCCTCGTGGTCATTTGGACGGGAGGGGACCGGACGCGTCGCCGGGGAGCCGCGCCCGCCCGGGCCGGACGCCGAACCGGGGTCGAATCAGGACGGGGGACCGGCCGGAAACGGAAACACCTCGCCTTCGCGGATCACTTCCGGAGCGTAGGCCTTCCGCAGGAACACCTCGTCGACGAGCGGGATGAAACTCTCAAGGGAATCCTGGTCGTAGTCCGGGTCGAACGAGGATTGGTCCCACCGCTCGCAGAATTGCGCGCAGGCCTCGAAGCATGGATGGTCCCTGAACCGGTCGCGCGCGTTTTCGTCCCAGCCGTAGTGCCGCGCGTAGTAGATCATCTGGAAAATGCCGTGGTGCTCCACCGCCCACGAAACCTCCCAGCGCACGAAGGGCCGGATGACCTCCGCCGAGAACCGGTCGTGGTTCTGCGGAGCCAGGCCGTCCCCGATGTCGTGCAGCAGAGCGGCGACGATCCAGTCGGTGTCGGCCCCGTCCCGGCGGGCGCGGGTGGCGGATTGAAGGCCGTGGTCGAGCCGGGTGATCCTGTAGCCCTCGAGGGTCGCCTCCCCCTGCCGCTTCAGCTCCTCGACGACCCGCCGCGGCGTGCCGCGGTGGTAGTCCTTCTCCAGCTCCGCCAGAAGAAGGTAGTCCGCCTTCGTGCCGTCCTTCATCCGGGTGAAGGAAACAGTTTCCGTTTCGGTCATCGGGGCGCTCCCGTTTGGTATCCGGCGACGTGTTGTTCCGCGCCGGCGGCGAGGTTGGCCGCCTGGTGGGCCAGAACCTCGTCATACAGTTCGAGGTCGGCCGCGTCGAACAGGCGCGAGGGCGCGGCGACGTTGATCCAGCCCCGCGCCGCGTCCCGCCCGCGGACGAGCATCGCGTAGTCCGGGCCCACGTCGGCCTGCCGGACCTCCGGCGTGACGTAGCGGATGGCGCAGCCAACCCGCCGGTCGGTGGAATGGTTCGGGCCGGAGGCGTGGAAGCACCGTCCATGATGCAGCGACACCTCGCCCGGCCTGAGTGGTCCGTGAACGGCCCGCGACTCGTCGACGCCGGCGATCTCCTGGCCGCGCGAGAGCATGTTGTCGTCGCCGAATGTGTCGTCGTGCGGCTGGATCGACTGGGCGTGGCTTCCGGGGATGAACCGCATGCAGCCCGCCTCGACGCTCACGTCCGACAGCGCGAGCCACGCCGTCAGCTCCTCGTCGGTTTCCCCCATCCCCCAGTAGGTGATGTCCTGGTGCCAGCTCACCACTTTGGTCGACCCGGGCTCCTTGATGAACAATTCAACCGACCAGACCAGCAGGTCGCGTCCGAGGATGCTTTCCGCCACGTCGAGGATCGCGGGCGTCCGGGCGATTCCCGCCAGCAGCGGTATCGCGAGCTGACCGTTGACGCGGAAGAACTGGGCCAGATCGTGGCCTCCGGCGCCTTCCGCGCGTTCCCGCTCCAGGGTTTCGATTTCGGAACGCAGCGAGGCGGCCGCGTCCTCCGCCATCACGCGCACCGGGTGCAGGAATCCGTCGCGCCGATAGCGTTCGATTTGCCCGTCGGTCAGTGATCCGGCCATGTGGCGCCTCCCCTTGTTCCATGCGGAACATCGGCCGCGCCCGCGCGGATCACCGTTCCAATTGCGACGGGTGCGCGTCGCATTCGGGGAAAATCGACCCTCACGACGCTTCGTGGCCGCATCAATGGCGGAGTCCGGGGCGCGGGCGGAGCCGGAAGCGGCGCGGCCATGGTCGTTGCCAACCGCTGACGGTACCGTTGGCCGAAATCGGAATCCGCGTTCGCGGAGCCGGAACCGGCCCGGCGGCGGCCATTTACGGCAGCGGACGAATCCCGCCGGCCAAATCCGAATCCCCGTACGCGGATCGGATGCCGGCCCCGCGATGGCCGCGCGGGCGCGGGGCGATCCATCGATTTGAGCGGCGTCGGCATTGGCGGGAGCACACCAACGGTTGGCGAATTGATGGCGGCCACCAATGGTTCGCGTCGGGCGTTTCGCCAGCCGCGCCGCCGATTCCACAAATCGCCGGCCTCCCGTACGCGTGGCTACGGAGGACATGGAGCCGCAACGCGCTCCGGGTCGGAATCGCCGACCTCGGGCGGCCCCGCCGGTTCAGGTCCGCGCGGCGCGGCGGCGCGGAACCCGATTCCCGAAGGTCGCGCCGACCACGGGACGGGATCCGTCAATCCAAGTTGGAGAACCGGGCGGGCGGGGCCGGATCCGGCCCCGCGAAGGCGGAGCGGACCGCGGGACGATCAACGTCAGTACACGTAAACGGGCGGAGCGAGCAGGGTCAGGACCAGCCCGATGATGCCCAGGCCGATCACGGGATAGGCCCCGTCGATCCAGATCAACGCCTTGGACCGTTGACCGTAGACGATTTGGTTGATCATCCAGGGGAGGACGATGAGCAGGCCCATGCCCAGCCCGAAGACCATTCCCTCCATTCCCTCCGCGGCGATCTGCTGCAATAGATAGTACATCCCCGCCGTGGTCAGAAGCGCGCAGACGAAACTCACGACATGGGGCATCTTGTTCTTCGGGTCGATGGACTGTTCGGTCAGACCCGAAGCCTTCATCCACCGCTTCCCCATCAGGGTGTACCAGATGGCCCCCCAGATCCACGCCGCCACCGCCGCGGCCACAATCGCGATTATTTCCATGGTATTTCCTCCTCGCCATGCTGACGCGCCCCGCTAGCACGGCCCCGGACCCCGCGCAAGGGGACTTCGGACTCCCGACAACCGAAATGGAGCGGGCCCGACGACGC
>JANQKA010000264.1 GCA_028281405.1 Hasllibacter sp.
CCGCCGCGAAACCCGGAGATACGGGGAAGCCGAAGTCCAACCCTCGGGCCGCGGGTGGGCAAGGCGCGTGAGACCGTGGTCTTGGCCCACCGGGATCCGTGTTGGAGCAAACGGCAAATTCAATATTCCGTGCCTTCATGGTCTTCCCCGCGCCCCGATCGATGGAGTTCTCGCCCGTCGAAGCCCCGCGCGCCGGGTCGACGGAGGTTCCAAAGTCACGTGGGAACCACCACGCTTTCGGGACAAATTCCAAATTTCTTCCACTCACTCCGTCGCGCGGCCCGCGGGGCCGGGTTCGTCGGGCGGGCCTCCCGGGGAATGTTCCGGCGCCCGGGGGACCGGGTGGTTTCCCAGGGAGGTTCCAGCCGTGGACCACGCGCATCCCGAACCGGTTCCGACTCAAACGAAAGTGACGGTTTTGATTGCGTTCCGCGCGCTCAAAGTTGAGGAGAAGGGCAAGATTCGCTCAAAATCCGCCGCCCGGAAGAACACCGCAACGGGTGTCGCTTTCATTTTGGACAGAACACCAGAGCCGCCGAAGCGCCTCCCGGCACCCAACGCGCCGCCGGGAGGTCCAAGGGCGCGCCACGCTTCGGATGAGCCGTTACCGAGCCGGGCGGACGGGGATTCGGCCCCTCCTTCGACTTGAAATCCGGGAACCGCCGGGGGGAGTTTCGCAACTCCACCGCCCGGGCGCCCCCGTCCGCGGCGGCGTCCCTTCGATTCGGACGGGACGGATCCCCCCGCTCCCCGCGGGAATTCCCGGTCCCGGAAATCGACCGGCCGCCAACGGACCCGATTGGGCCGCCCATCATGAACGATGGGGCGCACGTGACGCGGGCGGACTTCCCCGTCACGCCTCCGGGGGGCCGCTCCGTCATCCGGATATTCCACGGATGGACCGCGCCTCCGGCTTAGACTGCCGCGCCGCGCCAGGCGGGGTGATTCGCGGCGCGGGCCGATCCGCGTGGAGCGGGGTTCCGGTCTCCGGAATCGATTCCACCGTTGCCGGGAATCGCCCGCTCCCCCGGGAAGATTCCCGGCCCCGACTTGTCCGGCGGAAGGCGCCGGCGCCCCTTGTCCGCCGGATACCCGCGGCCGCGCCAACCGATTCCCCCGTCGCGACGCCCCGGCGGAATTCGCGCCGGCCCGACACGGCCCCGCTGGACCCATTGGTCCGCGTACCGTTAGAACGCCACACCAACCCGTATCGAGAAGAACATGAAACCTCCCGAATTCCATGACCGGATGCTTTCCCTCGGCCTCGCGAGGGTGTCCGAGGCCGCCGCCTTGGCGTCCGCCTCGCTGATCGGGCGCGGCAACGAGCGCGAGGCCGACCAGGCCGCCGTGAACGCCATGCGCGAACAGCTCAACAAACTCGAAATCGCCGGCGTCGTGGTCATCGGCGAAGGCGAGCGCGACGAAGCGCCGATGCTTTACATCGGTGAAGAGGTCGGCACCGGCGAAGGCCCGGCCGTGGACATCGCCCTCGACCCGCTCGAAGGCACGACGCTGACCGCCAAAGACATGCCCAACGCCCTGACCGTCATCGCGATGGGCCCCCGCGGATCCATGCTTCACGCCCCGGACGTCTATATGGACAAACTCGCCATCGGCCCGGGCCACGCGCCGGGCACCGTGACGATGGCCATGTCGCCCTCGGAGCGCGTCACCGCCCTCGCGGTCGCCAAGGGATGCTCGACCGGGGACATCACCGTCTGCGTTCTCGAACGCCCCCGCCACGCCGACATGATCGCCGAAATCCGCACCACCGGTGCTGCAATCCGGTTGATCACCGACGGCGACGTGGCCGGCGTCATCCACTGCGCGGAACCCTCCACCGGCATCGACATGTATATGGGACAGGGCGGCGCGCCCGAGGGAGTGCTCGCCGCCGCCGCCCTGAAATGCATGGGGGGACAGATGTTGGGCCGCCTGGTGTTCCGCAACGACGACGAGAAGGCCCGGGCCGACAAGGCCGGCATCAAGAACCTCGACCGCGTCTACACCCGCGACGACATGATCACCGGCGACGTGATCTTCGCCGCCACCGGCGTGACCGATGGTTCCATACTTCCCGGCGTGAAGCGCGAGCCCGGGGTCTTGACCTCGGAAACGATCCTGATGCGCTCCAAAACCGGATCCGTCCGGCGCATGACCTATCGCCACCCCATCGGAGGCTGACCGCCCGGATCCAGGGTTCGAGGTCGTCCCGCGCGACCCACGGCCACCCTATCGGAGGGCGACCACCGGAACAGGGTTTGCGCCGCCCGGAAAGCCGCCATATGGTTCCCGGACGGATTCAAATAGCAATATGTAGCGCCCGATGCCAAAGGACCATCCACCCACGGACTTCCTCGACGTCTCGTGTTCCCTGTCGGGACGCCGTTGGGTCGGGCCGTCCATCGAAGACGACCGGCTTTCGCAGGCCCTGCGGCAAGCCACCGGCCTGCCCGGACCGGTTTGCCGCATCCTCGCCCGGGCGGGCGTCTCCGCCGGCGAATCGGAGGCATTTCTCGAGCCGAAGCTCCGGGACCTGATGCCCGACCCGCGCCGGCTCAAGGACATGGAAACCGCCGCGGCCCGGATTTGCGACGCGGTCGAACGCGCCGAACGAATCGCGGTGTTCGCCGATTACGATGTGGACGGCGGAGCCTCCGCGGCGGTTTTGATCGGTTGGCTCCGCGAGTTGGGTCGCCCCGCCACGCTCTATGTCCCCGACCGCATCGACGAGGGCTACGGTCCCAACTCCGGAGCGATGTCCCGCCTCGCCGCCGATCACGACCTCATCGTCTGCGTGGATGGCGGGGCGGCAAGCCCCGACGCCATCGCCGCGGCGGAGGGCGCCGACGTGATCGTCTTCGACCACCACCTTGGATCGGATACCCCGCTTCCGGCGATCGCCCACGTGAACCCCAACCGCGCGGACGAAGACGGCGAACTTGGCCACCTGTGCTCCGCGGCGGTGGTGTTCCTCGCGCTCGTGGAAGCGAATCGCCGGCGCCGGGAGGCGGGCCGTTCCGCGCCCAACATGATGGAGGCGTTGGATTTGGTCGCCCTCGCGACCGTCGCCGACGTGTCCCCGCTCCGGGGCGTAAACCGCGCCTTCGTGCGGCAGGGGCTCCGGGTATTGAGCCGCCGCCGCCGCCCCGGGCTGAGGGCGCTGGCCGACATCGTCGGGATCAACAGCGCGCCAACCACCCGCCACCTCTGCTACATCTTAGCCCCGCGCATCAACGCGGGGGGGCGGGTCGGCCGATCCGACCTCGGAGCCCGGTTGCTTTCGACCGATGATTATTCCGAGGCGGAGAAGCTGGCGGTGGAGTTGGACAAGCTGAACATAGAAAGAAGGGAAATAGAAGGCCTCGTCATGGATGAGGCGACGGCTCAGGTCGAGGCGCGCGCCCTCGCCGACGCGCCCCTCGTCTGGGCCGCCGGCGACGACTGGCACCCCGGCGTGGTCGGCATCGTCGCTTCCCGCCTGAAGGAGCTGTACGGTCGACCCGCGGTTGTCATCGGCATCAACAACGGCGTCGGCAAGGGGTCGGGCCGTTCCGTGCCCGGCGTCGACCTCGGCACGACGATCCAGCGGCTCGCGGGGGAGGGCCTCCTTGTCAGGGGCGGCGGCCACCCAATGGCGGCGGGCCTCACGGTCGAAAGCGGGCGCCTGCGCGAGGCCATGGAACGTCTCTCGATGCTGGTCGAGCGCCAAGGGGCCGATATCGCCGGATCACGTGACCTGCGGGTGGACGCGATCCTGATGCCGGGCGGCGCCACACTGGATCTCATGGAGCAGATCGAGTCCGCCGGGCCCTTCGGCTCCGCCGCCCCGGCGCCGCGGTTCGCGCTGCCGTCGCAACCGATCCGAAGCGCGCGGCTTCTGGAGAACGGCCATCTGAAGCTGAGCATCGGCGGCGTCGACGGCTCCCTCGCCGCCTTCGTCTTCGGAGCGATGCACAGCCCACTCCGGGCTCTGTCGGACGGCACGGCGGGCCGCTGGCACTTCGCCGGCCTGCTGGAGACCAGCGAGTTTCGGGGACGCCGCTCCACGCAGTTGAAGCTGGAGGACGCCGCCCCCGCGGAATGATCCGGCGGAGGTGATTTTTTTTGGATTTCGCGCTTGCCGCCCGTCCGAATACTCTTTAGAAGCCCCGCCGACGCCGGTACGTGCTCCCTTCGTCTATCGGTTAGGACGCCAGGTTTTCAACCTGGAAAGAGGGGTTCGATTCCCCTAGGGAGTACCACCCGGCGTGATTCGCCAGGATGTTCCGTCGCGGGTGGCGATTCGCGAGTCGGCTTCCGCGTCCGGGGACGCTTCCGGAGAAGGGTTGCGCGGTCGCCGGGCACGTTTGATCACGACAGGTGATTCGGAAGGATGCGCCCCGTTCGCGGCGTCGCGGCGGGCTTTCGGCTTCCGGACGGCGAAATTGTCCCGGTTGGACGCCCGGCCGGACGGCGGCCCGGGTTCCGGACTCGATTCGCCTTGCCGCGCCAAGACGGCCCCACCCATGTGCCGCGGGTGCCTTGTTAGGGCCTGTAGACGTTCGATTTTGAAAATTTGCGCGATTTCGTTCATTTTTGGGATTCACGGGAGCGTCGACATCCGATTCACCCAACAAAATGGAGCATCCGGTGGACACAACAAAATTTTTGCTCACCGACCGAATCCGGGCTGAGACCGCGCCCTTGCTTCCCGGCATGGAAGGGGACGGCGGCGGGACGGCCGAGGGAACCGATTGTTCCCG
>JANQKA010000322.1 GCA_028281405.1 Hasllibacter sp.
GTTGTCAGACTCGGATGGCCCGCGCAGCCAAGATAATCGTACCGAAGCTGATCGTACATGATGAATAGGATGTTCATGGTCGACCTCCGAGGGCTACCCTAGCCCCATTGGAGAGGCGCCTCAATCATCTGCGGAGGCGCTCACGGCCAAGGTCGGACGACGACCGTGACCGCGCGGGCTCCCGGGGGATGACTCACGCCGCGGCCACCGCATCGCCCGCGGAGCATTCATCGACTCCACCCAATCCGAACCACGTCGACGTCGGGTATCCAAAACCCGGTGCGCCGCCGTCAAGGAAACGTCAGGGACGGAGAATCGCCGTTCAAACTCCGCAGAGGCGTTCCTCGATGCGGGCGTCCAAGGCGGCGTCTTGTTTGGCAGTCATGCGCGGGCCAGTATCGATCGGCGCCTGACTATGGCCCTGGCGGCGCGGGCGAATTCGTGGAACACCGGCCAATCGGCGGAGCGGCCGACCATGGAAACGCCCGGCGCGGCGGAATCGAAGTTCATATCCCGATGCCACGTTCCGCGATGTGGGCGTCCACGGCGGCGATCTGTTCGGCCGTCATGCGCAGGCCCAATTTCGACCGTCGCCAGACTATGTCCTCGGCGGTGCGGGCGAATTCGCGGGTCACCAGCCAATCGACTTCGCGTCCGGTGAGCGTCGCGCCGAAATCCACTCCGAGATCCTCCGCCCGCGCCGCGCCCGACAACAACTCGGCCGCTTCGGTTCCGTAGGCGCGCGCGAGGCGCGACGCCCAGCGCACATCCAGGAATGGATGCGCGGAGATCAATTCGCGCGCCAACCGCGTCACGCCCCCCACCTCGAAGCCGCCCCCCGGCAAAGGGGCGCCCGCGGTCCAGTTACCCGCCATGCCGGGATGGAAAGGGGCCAATTCCGCCAAAACCTCCTCGGCCAATCTTCGATATGTCGTGATCTTGCCGCCGAACACGTTCAGCAGCGGCGGCCCGTCCGCGTCCAACTCCAGGACGTAGTCCCGCGTCGCCGCCGCCGCCGGCTTCGCGCCGTCGTCGCGGAGCGGGCGCACTCCGGAAAAGGTCCAGACCACGTCGTCCGCGGTCACCGGACGCTCGAAATATTCCGAGGCGAAGGCGCACAGATAGTCCCGCTCCTCCGGTGAGCATTCCGGCGCGGCGGCCAAATCCCCGTGGTCCACGTCCGTGGTTCCGATCAGAGTGAACTCATCCTCGTAGGGGATCGCGAAAATTATCCTGCCGTCGGAACCCTGAAGGAAATACGCCCGGTCGTGGTCGAACTGCTTTTTGGTGACGATGTGGGATCCTCGGACCAGCCTGACGCCCCCGGCGGGTTTCGCCCGGACCGCCCCGGCGAGGACATCCCCGACCCACGGTCCCGCCGCGTTCACGAGGCACCTTGCCCGCGCCACGTCCATCCGGCCGTCCGGGCCGGCCAACGCCACATGCCAAAATCCGTCCCGCCGCTCGGCGGAAACCACGCGTGTCCGCACGCGGATATCCGCGCCCCGCTCCGCCGCGTCCCGCGCGTTCAACGCCACCAGCCGGCCGTCGTCGACCCAGCAGTCCGAGTATTCGTAGGCTTCGCGGAATTTCGGCTTCAGAGCCGCGCCCGCCGGATCCTCCGACAGATCCAGCGTCCGCGTCCCCGGCAGCAATCCCGCGCCGCCGAGCCGGTCGTAAAGGAACAGGCCCGCGCGGATCAGGGTCCGGGGCCTACGCCCCTTCATCCACGGCATCGCCGCCGACAGGATCCGTCCAACCGGAGTGTCGCTTTCGAACCGCATGTCTCCGCGCAGCGGCAGAACGAACCGCATCGGCCGGCTGATGTGGGGCATCGCCGCGAGCAGCGTTTCCCGCTCCCGCAAAGCCTTTTTGACGAGGCCGAACTCAAGGTATTCAAGGTATCTCAGGCCGCCGTGAAACAGCTTGGTCGAGGCCGAGGACGTGCCCCGCGCGAGATCGCCCATCTCGGCCAGGCAAACCGACAGGCCGCGCCCCGCCGCATCGCGGGCCACTCCGCATCCGTTGATTCCTCCTCCGATCACGAAGATATCGAAAGGGCGCGTTTCCGGATCCGTCATGGGATGGCGCGCGCTTCCGGCGCGGGGCCTCCCCGCCGCGGTTTCGTTCGGGCCATGACCCCGGCCCGGCGGACGGATGGAGGCGCTCCAATCGACCCTCGCCGACTCCGCGCCGCGACCGGCCGATATTCCTCCGCGGCCTGCCGATATTCCTCCGCGGCCTGCCGATATTCCTCCGCGGCCACGACCGCGGAGGTTTCACCGGGGAGAGGACGGTCCGGTCGGGAATTTCCCCGCGGCGCCTTGCCGCCGCGCCAATCCAAACCTGGCGGTGCGCGTCGGTGGGACAGAGGTGATTCGA
>JANQKA010000340.1 GCA_028281405.1 Hasllibacter sp.
ACTCATCCTTTCCACTTGGAGAATAAGTGCGTGGTTTTGGACTTCCGGGTTGCTATTGGCCCCTGCGACACGACACACCGCCCGAGGCACATTCACGCACTCCGACCTTCCCCTGTATGAGGACATCGATGACGCACGAATGCTGGAGAAGTGCCGAACCGTGCGATAGCGGGGTTGCTCCCGCGTCCCGAAGAGATGCTGATCCTGCCCGGACGGTCGCTCGCTCGTCCCGCTGGCCGCCCGCCGCGGCCGCTGGAATTCCGCGAGGCATCCATGGCGCGCGTTGTTCGAGGCGGAACCGTTCCGCATGTCGCTCTCCACATGATCAATATGACCAATAACTGGATTCTTTCGCCTCCGCAAGTCTTGTGGAAGCCTTGTAAACAAAGGTGTTGTGGGGTTACCGCTGATGTGTCGGCGGATCGTGAACCTCGAGAATCCGGTGATTCGCCTGATTCGAATTTGATTCCCCGTGCAATCGGTTTGGGAGGTGGCGGTGCGGTCAATAGGCCTGCCCCCCGCTCGATGGCACTCATCTTATGAACAAGTGCGGGGAGGCCACGGAGGTTGAGGACGGAAGAAGTGACAACGGGCACTTGATCCGCGTTCCGCTCGTTCTCTATGTTCTACCGTGCCCGTGGAGAGCGCCCGAGGTGTTGCTTGCGACTCCGGAGGCGGGCGCGCGTCGTCCGTGGAACATCAACGCGCTTCACAAGCCTCTCGCACCCGACGGACGTGGAATTCGCGTGTTGGAGGCATCCGAGACGCCTTGGACATTGGCGCGGCGAACCTCGCTCCTAGAATACGTGGCCGTCGACTTCCTGAAATGATGTCGAACATCCCGAACGAGGGGCCTTCGTGGAGGCGGCCTCCGCCAAGATTCTTGGGCCGTCGTCGAAGTGAGGGACGATTCCCGGTCGGCGAGGATTGAGGGGATATCCCCTTGGGCGGAGGAGGTCGCGGGGATGCCATGAAACAACCATTTCACGTGGACAAACACAGTCAAATCCCTCCCTGTTCCGGTGGGCGGTGGGTGGCGGCGGCGGCGTGGAACCTACGCTGCGGAAGTGACGCGGTGACTCCTCCGCGCGTGCGGGGAGGCGGCGGACGGGAATATGAATACGACGGATCGAACCGCGACTCCTCCGCGCGTGAGGGGAGGCGGCAAGATCCGCCGTACCCGCAACGGGATAATTCGCGACTCCTCCGTTCCGCGCGTGATTCCCGTCGGACGGGCCGAGGCATGCCCCGCCAAGCGCCCCCATTTGAATTCAGGAAGCGCGGGCTTGTCCGGCACCGCTTGACCTTGTTGGACGATTTATGAAACACTCCCGAAGTCGACGGGGTTGGCGAATCACCTTCGAGGATCGCTTGTCCCGGCACGTGTATCGAGCGCTGACCTTTCACGCCCATGTCCGGTCCGTCGGTTACGGTGGACCCTCGAAAACCACTCCGCCTCTTGGCGGAGGCGTGGGATGGCGGGGTCATGTATCGGATTTTGAATTTAAGCCAAGACGAATCTAGCGTTTTCGCGTCGAAGCATCTCGAATGGATCCAGCAATCAATTTCAAGGCCGCCGCAAACGTTGGGAATCTTGATCTTATTAACGGAATCGGCGGGTATTTCGTGTGTTACGACAGTGCAATCGTGTGCAAGCGCGTACGTAATAAGGTGATAGTCGGCGGCTGAATAAAATATGTCCTTGGCCAAAGGGGTATAATCCTGGTTCTCGACCCATGCGCTTACGTCGAGGCTTGAGGTTGCCGAAAGTTCATCCGACTCTCGGAAAAACGAACCATCCAGAGTATTCGCCCAAGCCGTGAGTTCATCCTTGCCCTTGTTCAGCTCTTGGCGGACATTTGAGACACTCGCAACATTACCGAATTCGAATCCGGCTTTTATCCAATCCCAGAAAGCGGGACAGATATCGAAGCCGTAATGCTGTCTTTGGGCTCGAATGAACACATCGGCGTCCAAGAGGTAGAGGGTCATGGGAGCACTCCGACTTTTTGGCCGAGGCGGTCAAAAGATCTGGTTCCAGAGATTCCAAGCATCCGATATGCATCCGGGAAAGAAGTTCGACCCTCAAGGGTGCTCAAAATTACCGCGCGGGCGAATCGACGACCGACACGGGACAACGTAGTACGATAGAAATCACCTCCACCACCCCGCCGTACATGTTGCCGGAGGTTATCGATCTCGGAATTCCATGCGTGATTGAAGCGTTGATGGTCAATGTGATCCGCGTCGAGAAGGCGGCGAAGAATGACGAGTTTGCTGACCTTGAAGAGTTTCGCCAGACGTTTTATCGTTTTCTCAAGCGGCTCCCCGTCGCGAATCTCTTCGCGGAGTTCGGCGAGCGGAACAAGGAATTCCGCGGCCACCGCGTTACACCAGACCTCAATACGGCTGTTAGCCTGGTTGGGTGCGCCGGCGGTGTTCGAAATTCCGGACTCGCCAAGCCAAATATGCGCGAGTTCATGAGCCAGAGTGAACATTTGCGCCGCTTTGGCGTCTTTTCCGTTCACAAATATCAGCGGGGCGAGGGGGTCCGACAGCGCGAAACCACGAAATTCCCCGAGGTCAAGTGGACGATGGGAGTTGCCTCCGACGACCCCGTTGACCATGACGAGTATGCCGGCCGCATCGATCTTCTCCAAGAGTAGTCGCAGTGCTTCTTCCCAAGTCGAACACTCCCGTTGGCTCGCGAGGTCGAAGCAGATTTCCCGACGCATGTCCATGGCGACCGATTCCGGCCGCGCCTTCACCGTCGCGCTGCCGACAAAGGGCAAATTGTCTTCGCTGGAAGCAAGCGCGAACTCGCGGTAACACGATTGGCGTTGTTGGCAGCCACGGATCGTATCCAGGAGATTCGGGCTCGGGCGGGTCACGGGGCGCCCGGGAAAAGTGCGGAAGTCGGTTATGGGTAACCGTTCGTCCGGTGGGGCGGGGCAGAACAGGTACCCGTACGGCAAGTGGACCGTATGGGCGAATTTCTCGGCCTGTTTCAAGGTGGGGCGCGTTTCGCCGGCCTCCCACTGGGACAGTCTTGGGAACTTGTCCACCAGCTGTTCCCGCGCGATTCCGGAGCGCTCGCCCGCCCAGCGAATCACTTCGGGGTTGGCCGGAACTCGGAGCATG
>JANQKA010000419.1 GCA_028281405.1 Hasllibacter sp.
CCGGGCTTGGTTTTCCGCGCCGCGTCCCCGGAAGCGGGCGAATTCGATTCTCCTTTCGCCGCGCCATGGCCAATCCCGAAGCGGGCATCCATGCGCCGGTTCCGCATGACCGCTTCCAAAGGCTTGAAGCGGAACGGGTCAGAGTGATCGGAAAAGCACGTCGACCTGGTCGAGTTCCGCGCCCAATATCCCGCGGATCGCCAATCTGTGCCGCCCCAGCGCATGGGGGGAGAGATTCGATTCCGGTCGCTCGGCGGCGAGGTATGCCGAAGCTTCGTCGTGGCATGCCCGGCCCAGCTCCGATATGGCGGCGTGCGTCGCGTTATCCGGATCGAACCGGGGCAGGGCGAGATCGAGGATTAGCTTGTGAATGTGCCGCGGACCAAAAAGTCCCTTCGATTGGAAGTGCTTGATGGCGGAGTTGGCGTGGTTGGAATTGAGGAAGGCGGACAAATAATGTGCTTCGGAATCATCCCTTGTGAAAAATGCATAGGTCGCGCTTTCGACAACGAAATCCAGATCGATTCCATCGCGCGCGATGACGACGGAACTGGCGTCTTTCGACGAGGACGTGTATACGACCACGTATGGAACGTTCAAGGGCTGTGATGTAAGTTTGGAACGCCAATCAAGGTAGGCGATGTTGGATGTCTCAAGGTTTCTTTCGGTTCTGCGCCTCAACCATTCGGCCTCAACCTTTCGAAACCAAATCGCGGTGTCAATTCCGCCGGATTCCATTATACTCCGGGAATCGAGCAACGCAAGTCGATCCGAACCGTTCCGCCGGGTCGGCAACAGGACAAGAGGAGGGTCGTGAAGTACAAACGGCAGGATGTTCTGTGACAGCGCGGTTCTATACAGATAATCTCCAGAGATGCGCCCGCGAATGATGATGCCCTTCCATGGAGGCTTGGCCTGTGCGTCCGTGGCGGCGCATGTCTTGGCGGTGAATATCCTGCCTTTGAAGGATCCTTCCACGTTTTGCGTGGGCTCGATGAAGTAGAAATTCCGCGGAACCAATGTCGCGCCCTGTCGAAACAAATCCTTGTAGTGGTTGGTTTGGCTCAACTCCCCGATCTTTTTTGTAGTGAACGCGGAGGCCGCTCCCAACTTGGAGTAGTGGAATGTGACCTTCTTCGACTTGAGTCTGTCCCTCACCTCCTTCAGGTTGGCGTTGTGGTTTTCCAACCGACCCGAAAAATGGCGGCCAACCCGACCCCTTTTCGGAAACGCAGTTGATCGTGATCCGGATGCCCGTTCGGCGATGATGACGCAGGATGGGACGTTGAACAGGGGGGATACGTCCTCCAAATCCCATATTTCCTTGACCCGGACGAACCTGGCCGAGCCCGAGCGGGTGTTGTCGTGATGATCGGCTTGGAAAAAGCTGCGCGGAAGAACGAATGCCAGAGTCCCCTTGTCCTTCAGAAAGTAATCGGTGCAATGGGCCAGGAAGATGGCCGAGATTTCCATGTGCGGAGCGTTCGCTTTTTTGGCGGGCCATGTGCCGGTGTTCCGGGCAATTTCTTTCAATAGATCTTGATAGTTCGCGTTGCCGATGCTCGAGAAGGTGAACCACGGAGGATTGCCCACCACGAAATCGAATCCACGGTGGAAAAAGCACGGCTTGTAAAGGTTGCGGACGATAAACTCCCAAATTCCGTTCCTGTCCGCCTCCTTCGCCGCTTTGAAGGCGCGGTAGATGTCGTGTATGCCGTTC
Organism: Hasllibacter sp.; assembly: GCA_028281405.1. Taxonomy (GTDB): domain Bacteria; phylum Pseudomonadota; class Alphaproteobacteria; order Rhodobacterales; family Rhodobacteraceae; genus JANQKA01. Next base: position 1,721 of record JANQKA010000419.1, read on the forward strand.
GAAAAAAATCCCTCCAGGGGCTTCCCGATTATTCCCCGCAGCGCCCGATCGAATTCCGCGGCGCCCATGTCGTTTTCACCCTTGGTGATTTCAGCGACCCTTTCCGCTGCGTGAACAGCCTCCTCGAAGCGCGGGGGATCGTCGAACACGCGGGTGTTGATCGCGACCTTCGTGTCGTCGATCCATATGTTGAAGGTTTCCCCGAAGAGGCTGAGCGAGGCGGTGTCGGAGGGTGACAACAGGGTGTTCGCCAGATGAACGCCCAGAAACACGGGCTTCGGGGATTGCGCAACCTTGTCCTTCAAGGCGAGAAGCACCGTCGCCTTGGAAATTTGAACGGACAGGGGATGAATATCCAAACCGCTGACCCGGGAGGCGATTTCATCCGCCGACAGCCGCGGGAACCCGATTATGAATTTCTCGATCGCGGCCCGCAAAAACGAACCGCTCCCACAGGACGGGTCCAGAACGCGGGAGTCCTTTCCGAATTCCAACTCCCCCACTATGGTTTCGCAAAGCCAGTCCGGAGTGTAGTACTCGCCAAGCGAATGGCGGGTGTCCCGATCGATCAGGTCTTGATAGACGCCCTTCAAGATGTCCTCGTCTATGTGGCCGAAGTCGTAGGAATCGAATTCGGCCGAGATTGCGCGGAACATGGGCTTGAGGGCCTTCAGCGACCGCTCGGAGGATACCCAATGGAAAAAGTCGTTGTCCGTGAAATTTCGGATGTTGAGTATCTCGAACGCTCCTCCCGTCAGAATACCGCCCATTTCAACGTCATCGATGAATTCGATTCCGGTGAGCACCTTGTAAACCAGCATTTTAGCGAAAACGCTCAGGTAGGTGTGGACGAGGAACACACGCTCGGAACCGTCGAACTTGTCGTAGGCGACGCTCAGGAAG
>JANQKA010000430.1 GCA_028281405.1 Hasllibacter sp.
GCCGGAGCGGTCGTGCGCGGAGCCGGCGGACGCGCTCCGTCGACAATCGATGGCATTTGGGCTCGGACGGGTTTTTCCCGTGTGGAAAGCCCCCATCGATCCGGATAGCCACCCCGGAAGGGTTCAAACCGCCGTTGCCGCGACCACTCCAACCACATTGGCTCGCTTGGTTACCGCGGCCACATGCTCAAGAAGGGCGAAATCTCTCCGCCGCGTCTCTGCCCAGCCCGCCTGCCAGGTTTCCCCGGTTCCCGCGATACTACGGGTCTAATGGCTTTCGGTGACTCTCCAACAAAGCGGAATTTTCCGTCCCCGAGTTCGATTTCCCCGTTCCCGGGGCCCTCCAGGGTCTCGATGGCTCTGAATGGCGGGGGCGTCAGGGATGCGGATTGGCGTTCAAAATAACGCCTCCGAGTGATTGGCAATCACCCGGCACCCTACACTTTAGGCCTTCCAGGCTCTCGACAGCTCTGAATGGCGGGCTGCGCCAGGGATGCGGATTGGCGTTCAAAACAAGGTCTCCGAATGCTGGACAGTCACCCGGCGACAAACACCCGGCGTCCAAACAACATTCGCCGGAGTCAGCCTTCGCGGGGGGGCCACTGCTCGTGGTTCGGGTCGCCGCGCCCGTGCGTTCGATGCGCGGATGGTATTCGTGCCCCACGATTCTGACGCGCAGAAGGCGGCGGCGATGATTTTGACGCCTTCACCGGCCTTCCGTCACCGATGCGCCCGCACACACAGGTCTTCGGAGTATGGTCTGGACTTCCGCCTCCCACACTTGTTTGCTCCAGCGAATCATGGTGCGGGTCGAAGCGGAGCCCCAATTTCCCGCCATTGGGCAAGATCCCGCCATGCGACACCTTGCGTCGCCGAGAATTCTCACGCGACCTTGCGGATGACCACGGACCCCGCTGACGAAGGTCATCCACGTCGGGGTCCAACCGAGAATTCCGTCCGGGCGGAAATTTTTCTTTCGGCAACGCCGCTGTCTGCGGAGGCTTGGCGAGCTCGGCCGAGCATGTCCGCGGACCCGAATCACCCGCACCCGGTCAAAGGAGCGGTTTTGCGACATGGCCAGGGATCACTCCGAGGAGGTGCCGGCGCGGACTACGGCCGGGCACGGCCCGCCCACCAAGTGTTGGGGAGGCGGAAAACAGATCGTATGCGGGCATCCGGCATGGCGTCGCGGCGCGCGGGGAAGGTTGCGGAACCAGGACCGGGCATCCCTTTGAATTCGGGCGGACGTCGGCGCACCCCGCCGGGTCGGAACGGTGAAGGATCGTGTCCGCGGATTGGACGGAGCCTCACCTCGGACCGGTCCGCCACTCCGGGATGTTCCAACCGGGGGAAGGACCATCCGTGCGGATGGGAAACCCGACAGGCTGCTTTACCATACATGGTTCGGGGCGACGCGGGTCGGTCCGGCGATGGGTTGACGCCGTTGGGCGATTCGTGATATCGGATCTGGATAGGACTTGACACCGGTCGGCGAATCGCCATGGTGTCGGGCATGCATTCGCGCCAACCAATTCACCGTTGGCTGTTGGCCCCAACCGAAAGGCGAAGGAGACGAATATGTTCAACGAAACCCTTTCACCCCTCCCACGATTTTCCGCGGACGGCCAGAAAAAGCGCGGGATTCCTGGCCTGGCCGCATCCACCGTGGCTCTCGGCGCTTTGGCCGGGTGCGGCGGCGGCGGCGGGGGTGGAGGCGGGGTCGGCGGCGGCCCGGCTTCCGCGGGGACGCTCTCGGCGGATGGCACGACTCTCGAAGGCGGCAACGGCAACGAAACGCTGATGGGCCGGGAAGGTGTCAACACCATTGCGGCGGGCGAAGGCAACGACACGGTCTTCGGCGGCGTGGCGGCCGAGACGATCTCCGCCGGCACGGGTGACGACGAAATCACGGGCGGCGCGGGAAACGACGTTATCTCGGGCGGCGCCGGGTCCGATACGGCGGTGTTCTCGGGCGCGCCGCGGAGCTACTTCGTCGCGGCGACCCTCGATGGGGCGAACGTGGAATTCACCGTGCGCGACACGGATCCCGATGCCGACGGCGACGAGGGCACCGACACGTTGACCGGCTTCGAGGCGCTGCGTTTTGGCGGCGAGACGCTCGCGGTGATGCGGGTTGATGTCGCCACGGATGTCAGGATGGCCGACAACGACGAAATCCTCGTGGGCGACGACACGCCGAACGGCACGGCCGATTCGGTGGTTGATGGCGGAAGCGGGGATGACTTGATCTTCGGCTTTGGCGGCGGAGACTTTCTGAGCGGCGGCGATGGCGACGACATTATCACGGGGGGCGCCGGCGACGATTCGATCGACGGCGGCATGGGCGATGACACCGCGATGTTCGACGGAGGACGGGACGATTACCGGATCTGGCGAACCATGGATGGGACCGGAGACGAAGCGGTCACCCGAATCCACGTAAAGCACAAGTTCGACACGGGCGACGGCGGCGACGATCTCGGCCAAGACACGTTGACCGGCGTCGAGATGTTGTCTTTCGCCGACGATGAAGATGTCGTTGTCCTGGATGGGTTCGA
>JANQKA010000494.1 GCA_028281405.1 Hasllibacter sp.
CATGTGGCGGTGAACGAGGCGGCGCGCATGCGGCGGTGGACGTGTGGTGTCGTTCTTGCGGAGGGCGGGCATGTCAAATCCGGATCAAGCGAAGGGCAAAACCAAATAGTTTTGGCTGATGTGCCGGATTTCACGCGCGGGGGCATTGGGAGAGCGAACCGGATCGGGAGCGCGAACAAACACCGAATCAACGCGCGCGGGGGCAATGGTGAATCGCGCCACCCGAACTCCTCCATCCGCGGGTGATGGCGAGGCGTCGCCCGCCTAACGTCCGAGATCCCGCATCGCCCGGTCGATTCCGTCCAAGGTCATCGGGAACATGCGGCCATCGAATATCTCCGAAACCATCGTCACCGACTGGGTGTAGCCCCAGTAATCAAAGGGCAGAGGGTTGATCCAGATGGAATCCGGCCATTGCCCGCGGGCGCGGGCCAGCCAGACATGCCCGGCCTCTTCGTTCCAGTGCTCGTTGGCTCCGCCCGGCAGCGCGATCTCATACGGACTCATCGAGGCGTCGCCCACGAAGATGCATTTGTAGTCGGTGCCGTAAGTTCGGAGCACGTCCCAAGTGGGAGTCTGGGCGTCGTGGCGCCTCCTGTTGTCCTTCCAAACGCCCTCGTAGAGGCAGTTGTGGAAGTAGAAATGCTCCAGCGTCTTGAATTCGGCGCGGGCCGCGGAGAACAGTTCCTCGACCACCTTGACGTGGGGGTCCATCGAACCGCCCGCGTCCAGGAACAACAGCACCTTGACCGCGTTTCTCCGTTCGTGACGCGTCTTGACGTCGAGGTAGCCGTGCTCGGCCGTTGCGCGGATGGTGCCGTCGAGGTCGAGCTCCTCGTAGGCGCCGTCCCGCGCCCAACGGCGCAGCCGCTTCAAGGCCACCTTGATGTTGCGGGTGCCCAATTCGACGGTGTCGTCGAGGTTGCGGAACTCCCTCTTGTCCCACACCTTCACCGCCCGTTGGTGACGGCTTTCAGACTGCCCGATCCGCACGCCCTCGGGGTTGTAGCCGTAGGCTCCGAAGGGGGAGGTTCCCGCGGTGCCGATCCACTTGTTTCCGCCCTGATGACGGCCCTGCTGCTCCTTGAGGCGCTCCTTCAGCGTCTCCATGAGTTTGTCGAAGCCGCCGAGGGACTTGATCTCCGCCATTTCCTCGGGCGTTAGGTGTTTTTCGGCCATCTTCTCCAGCCAATCGGCGGGCAGGTCGACGGCTTCCAAGACCCGTTCGACCGAAACCGCGTCGAGACCCTTGAAGGCGGCGGCGAAGGCGCGGTCGAAGCGGTCCATGTGGCGCTCGTCCTTCACCATCGACGAGCGGGCGAGGAAATAGAATGCCTCGACGTCGTGGGTCGCGAGGCCGGTTTTCACGCCCTCCAGAAAGGTCAGGTACTCCCGCAGGGACACGGGAACGCCGGTTTCCCGCAGGATTTGGAAGAATGGTTGGAACATCTCACACGAAGCGGTCGAGCAGGATGGTCGCGATGAAGCCGACAATGAGAAAGGCGACGCCATAGCCGGCGCAGTATTGCGCCTTGTCCGCGAGACTTCCGTTTCGGCGCGAAGCGACGAGCCAGCCGTAGCAGCTTCCCGCGATGCACGCGGCGAGGATGATCATGACAATCCCTCCGTGGGTCGTTGAACGAGCCCGTTCGCCGCCGGGTTTCGGATGCGGGGCCGCATTTCGGGCGTTCCGCGATCCTAACGGGGTTGATCTGGCCTGTCGACGTGGATTGGCGGCGGAACCGCCCTTTTGATCCCGGCGATTCGGGCTTTCCGCCGCCTGGGTTGTTTTGGATGGATCGCCGGAATGGTCCGCTCCGGGACTTCGCGCCGCCCGCGCTTCGGAAATACGCGTCGAATCCGTCGCACTTGCTTTCAAAAGTCGGCGGATCGCCCTAGAACGCCGTCGGGGATCGAACCGGAGGAACAACGTGGCACGGGTTGCGTTTTTGGGATTGGGCGTGATGGGATACCCGATGGCGGGCCACCTCGCGCGGGCGGGCCACGAGGTCACCGTCTACAATCGAACCGCCGCGAAGGCGGAGGCGTGGACCGCGGAGCACGGCGGCGCGGCGGCTTCAACACCGGCGGAGGCGGCGGAGGGAAAGGACTTCGTCATGGCGTGCGTGGGCAACGACGACGACCTGCGCGCCGTCGCCCTCGGCGGAGACGGCGCGCTGGGAGCGATGGGAGAAGGTGCGGTGTTCGTCGATCACACGACGGTTTCCGCCGTGGTCACGCGCGAATTGTCCGCGGTCGCCGAGGCGTCGGGAACGGCGTTCGTCGACGCGCCGGTTTCCGGAGGCCAGGCCGGGGCGGAGAACGGCCAGCTCGTGGTGATGTGCGGTGGCGACCAAGGCGCGTTCGATCGCGCCGAGCCGGTGATCGCGGCCTACGCGAAACTCTGCAGGCGACTCGGAGAGAGCGGCTCGGGGCAACTTTGCAAGATGGTCAACCAGATCTGCATCGCGGGACTGCTGCAAGGCCTCTCGGAGGGGCTTAACTTCGCCGAAAAGTCGGGACTCGACGGGCGCGGCGTGATCGACGTCATCTCCGGCGGGGCGGCGGGATCTTGGCAGATGTCGAACAGGTATGAGACGATGCTGGATGGCGAGTTCGACCACGGATTCGCGGTCGACTGGATGCGCAAGGATCTCGGAATTTGCCTCGAGGAGGCCAATCTCAACGGAGCGTCGCTTCCGGTGACCGCACTTGTCGACCAGTTCTACAAGGAAGTGCAGAAGATGGGGGGAAGCCGCTGGGATACATCGTCCCTGATCGCCCGCCTGCGCAAAATCGACGGCCGCTGATCCGGCGGGAAATCCGCGACGGGGGACCGTGGCGGGCGCCCGATTCACTCCGGGCCCGCGTTCTGTTTCCGCTGTGGCTTCGCTTGAGGTGGGGCACGGTTCCGATCTCAACGGCCTCGATGCCGAAGGCGCGGATTGGGTGCCGCTCGATGCCTGCGCCGCCTCCCAACCGGCGGTTTTCCGGGCTCGGCCGATGGATCGCCGGTCGATTCCACGATTCGGCGGTCCTGCGCGGATTTGGCGCTCCGAGTTCGTTTTCCGCTGAGGCGTCGTTAGAGGTGGAGCCCGGTTTCGATATCAACCGCCGCGATGTCGAAGGCGCGGAATTGGCTCCGCTCGATGCCGGCTCCGCCTCCCGACCGGCGGTCTCCCGGGCTCGGCCGATGGATCCTCGGTCGAATCCAAGATTCGGCGGTCCCGCGAGGAATTTGGCGCTCCGAGTTCGTTTTCCGCTGAGGCGTCGGTTGAAGTGGAACCCGGTTCCGATCTCAACCGCCGCGATGTCGAAGGCGCGGATTTGGCTCCTCTCGATGCCTGCGCCGCCCTCCGACAGTCGGTCTCCCGGGCTCGGCCGATGGATCGTCGGTCGATTTCACGATTCGGCGATCCCGCGAGGAATTTGACGCTCCGATTTCGTTTTCCGCTTAGGCGTCGTTTGAAGTGGACCCCGGTTCCGATTTCAACCGCCGCGATGTCGAAGGCGCGGATTTGGCCCCGCTCGATGCCGGCGCCGCCTCCCGACCGGCGGTCTCCCGGGCTCGGTCGATGGATCTCGGTCGAATCCACGATTCGGGGGGCCTGCGCGGAATTTGACGCTCCGAGTTCGTTTTCCGCTGAGGCACCGTTTGTGGTGGAACCCGGTTCCGATCTCAACAGCCTTGATGTCGAAGGCGCGGATTTGGCTCAGCTCGATGCCTGCGCCGCCCCCCGACCGTCGGTCTCCCGGGCTCGGCCGATGGATCGTCGGTCGAATCCACGGTTCGGCGATCCTGCACGGAATTGGCGCTCCGAGTTCGTTTTCCGATGAGGCGTCGTTTGAGGTGGAGCCCGGTTCCGATTTCAACGGTCGCGACGTCGAAGGCGCGGATTTGGCCCCGCTCGATGCCGGCGCCGCCTCCCGACCGGCGGTTTCCCGGGCTCGGTCGATGGACCGTTGGTCGAATCCACGATTCGGCGATCCCGCGAGGAATTTGGCGCTTCGAGTTCGTTTCCGCTGAGGCGTCGTTTGAGTTGGAGCCCGGTTCCGATCTCAACAGCCGCGACGTCGAAGGCGGGGATTGGGCTCCGCTCGATGCCGGCGCCGCCTCCAGACCGGCGGTTTCCCGGGCTCGGTCGATGGACCGTCGGTCGAATCCACGATTCGGCGATCCCGCGAGGAATTTGGCGCTCCGAATTGGCCTGTCTCGCCGGAGGCCCCACGATGCGAAGGCTGATATCAAGCCAGGGTGGGCGCCAAGGTGGGGGTTGAGCCGATTCGGTCGTGGAATCCCTTCCGATGCCGGATCGAGCAGGTGGCAAGCTTCGGAATTTCGGCTTCATCTGAAAATCACCAATCGGCGGGGTAATCAAATCGTTCGCGGACGGATTTTCCGGTCAACCGCGCGCATGCGGATCACATTGACTATTTGATGCAACCCACTGCATTTGCGGATTAATTTCAAATCGGAGAAATACGGAATCCGTTTGGCGAAGCTGCGGCCCGCCCTCAAGATTCCGAATGACGGATCCAATTGGGACGCGGTCGGCGGGGGTTGAAGCCGATCCCGGGAAGCGTGCGTTGCGCCGCGGAGCAAGTTGGGAGGCGGACGCGACCCGTGTGGGCCGATGAAGGACCGGGGCCTCCGCCGCGCGGAGGAGCAACGTGGACGGGAGCGGACGAGTCCAAAGGACCCAAATCGGATAGGGGCGTCGGCGCCGGGCCGCGGCGCGGGCCTACCTGGAAACGAAAGAACAAGTTGCCGAACCTCGTCCCGGTTGGCGCCGGGCCGCGGCGCGGGCCTGCCTGGAAACGAAAAAACAAGCCGCCGAACCTCGTCCCGGTTGGCGCCGGGCCGCGGCGCGGGCCTGCCTGGAAACGAAAGAACAAGTCGCCGAACCTCGTCCCGGTTGGCGCCGTGCCGAGGCGCGGGCCTGCCTGGAAACGAAAGAACAAGTCGCCGAACCTCGTCCCGGTTGCGCCGGGCCGCTGCGCGGGCCTGCCTGGAAACGAAAGAACAAGTCGCCGAACCTCGTCCCGGTTGCGCCGGGCCGCTGCGCGGGCCTGCCCGGAAATCCCCTATCAGGGGATGATGCGCGTGTACTTCGTGCCCTCGACGGTCAACCCCGCGATCAGTCCCGCGCGCCCGAACACCAGGCCGATCACCGGCGTGAGCGAGCGCGTCGTGTCGAAGCCGAGATCGATTCCGGATAGCATGGTGGTGTATTTGATGCTCGACCCCGCGACCCAGCCGTTGGATGTGCGGAATTCCGTGAGCGCGTTTTCCGTCATGAAAAATAACGCGTGCGCGTACTGATGCCCTCCGACGGACAGTCCGACGCTGCCTTTGTGGGAGGAATAATAGTCCACCGTGACGTCGTTGATCTGCAGCGCCCCCCGGCCGTAGGCGCCGCCGACAACCAGGGAGGCCTCCGTCACCAAGGGTATGATCAACATCCCCGCCGCGCGCTGCGAAAGATCGCGCGCGTCCGTCACGTTGTCGTACATGAATGCCTTCGCCGCCTCGACGCTCGCGTCGAGCTCACGCGCGTTCGAGCTGCCAACGCCGTTGCCGCACGCGGAAACACCTCCGGCGGCGGCGAATCCAAGGACGAACGCCCTTCTGGAAATCCCGTTCATCGCGCGGGGACCCCTTGCGGCGCCGCCGGGAGGCGAAACCGCGGTCATACCGGGCGCGCGCCCGGGCCATCGCGCCGCGTTGCGCGCCTCGGGGACTTCCCCGCCCCTGTCTTGGAAACCATTCGGCATCGCTCCGCTCCGTGTCAGTCCAACCACTCGCATCCCGGCGCCATTCCGGGAAATCCATTGATTCACCCCATGGCGCCAGTTCGCCTTCCGGGCCGCTTGATACAGAAACGCGGGGCCGGGTCAAGTCCATGTCGGTGGACCGCCGGGCGGGCTTCACCCGCGCAGGATGTCCGCGGCGCGCGGGGCGAAGTAGGTCAGAATCATGTCGCAACCGGCGCGTTTGAAGCAGGTCAGACTCTCCATCACCGCCGAGTCCCCGTCGAGCCAACCGTGTCGCTCTGCCGCCACGAGCATCGCGTATTCGCCGGAGACCTGATAGGCGGCGGTCGGCGCGCCGAAGGCGTCCTTCGCCCGGCGGCAAATGTCGAGGTAGGGCATGCCCGGCTTCACCATCACCATGTCCGCGCCCTCACGGAGATCCCGGGCGATCATGCGCATCGCCTCGTCCGCGTTGGCCGGGTCCAGCTGGTAGGTGCGCTTGTCCCCCTTCAGCGCTCCGGAAGTGCCGACGGCGTCCCGGAACGGGCCGTAGAAGCCCGACGCGTACTTGGCCGAGTAGCTCAGGATCATCGAATCGTGGTGGCCCGCCGCCTCCAGGGCGTCGCGCATGGCTCCCACGCGTCCGTCCATCATGTCGGACGGCCCGATGATGTCCGCTCCGGCGTCGGCCTGGGCGACGGCCATCTTCACCAGCGCCTCGACGGATTCGTCGTTCAGGATCACGCCGTCCCTGACCAGCCCGTCGTGTCCGTGGACGTTGTAGGGGTCGAGCGCGGCATCGGTCATCACCGCGATTTCCGGCGCCGCCGCCTTGACCGCGCGCGTGGCGCGGTTCGTCAGGTTGTCGGGGTTCCATGCCTCCTCGCAGGCCTCCGTGCGCAGCGACCGGTCGGCGTGGGGAAACAGACAGACCGCGGGAATGCCCAGTTCCGCCGCGCGCTCCGCGGCGCGGGACACGCCGTCGATGGTCAGTCTGGAAACCCCGGGCATCGATGGAATTTCAATGTCGGCCCCCGGCACGTCGGTCACGAACAGCGGCCAAATCAAATCCTCCGTCGAGACGGTGTTCTCCCGGATCATCGCCCTGCGGGCCGGAGATGAGCGTCCCCGGCGCGGACGCGCGCGCGGGAAGGGGGGGATGATCGGCGTCATGTCGGAACTCCGGCGGCTCGGAACCACGGCTTGATTCCCGGTGGCCGCCGGAAGCGCAAGGGTGAAATCGCTCCGGCGCGCGGTCGGTTCCCGTTCCGGGAGACCGGGATCGGTCGGCGCGCCATCGGCGGAAAATGGTCATCCCACATCCGGATGCCGGCTCCCGGTTCCGCGGATGGCGGCCGGACGGAATCGGGTCATTCCCTTTCCGGAACCCGGCCGCCCGATCGTCGGAAAGAATGGGCCGGAACCGCGGCGGAGTGAGAATTTCCAAAATTGGGAACACCTCGGGATGCCGGCCGGGCGGAATCGGATCGTCCCCCGTCCGAGCCTCGGCGTCCGGCTTGGCGGATGTCGTCGGGGCCGGTAGGGTCGCGTGGGCGATCACTCGGAAAGGGGCGGCATGCGTTTCCACGGCGGAGGATTTCGACCGGGCGATCCGACCGTCGCGCCGATCGACCCCGCGCACCCCCCGGGTGGGCCGGATATTCCCGAATACGTCGACGTGCTGATTGTGGGCGCGGGGCCCGCCGGGCTGACGCTTGCCGCGCAACTTTCCCGCTTCCCGTCGATCGACACCCGCCTGATCGAGCGCGGGGACGGGCCGCTGGAGATGGGCCGGGCCGACGGAATCTCCTGCCGGTCCATGGAGATGTTCCTGGCGTTCGGCTTCGCCCACGACGTCATGCGCGAGGGCTATTGGGTCAACGAGGTCGCGTTTTGGAATTCCGACCCGGCGGACCCGTCCCGTATCGAGCGGACCGGCCGCGTCCGCGACGTGGAGGAAGGGCTTTCGGAGATGCCGCACGTCATCCTCGGCCAAGCCCGCGTGCACGACATGTATCTCGATTCCATGCTGAAATCCCCGCGCCGCCTGTCCCCCGATTACGGTTGCCGCTTCGTCGAACTCGAAGTGGACGAATCCGCGTCCGACCATCCGGTCGCGGTGGAGGTTTCCCGTGACGGTCGGACCCGAACCGTCCGCGCTCGCCATGTCGTGGGCTGCGACGGCGCGAGGTCGGACGTGCGACGCGCGATCGGACGCGGACTCCGTGGAGACGCCGCCAACAAGGTCTGGGGCGTTATGGACGTCCTCGCCGTCACCGACTTCCCGGATATCCGGATGAAGTGCCTGATCCGTTCCCGTGAGCATGGTTCGATCGTGCTGATTCCGCGCGAGGGTGGCCACCTCGTGCGGATCTACGTGGAACTCGACAGCCTTGGCGGGAACGAGCGCGTCCGCGACCGCGATATCGCCCCCGACACGCTGATCGCCGCCGCCAACCGGATTCTGAACCCCCACGCTCTCGACGTGAAGGAGGTCGCGTGGTGGTCGTCATACGAAATCGGTCAGCGCCTGGCGGAGCGGTTCGACGACGTCGACCATGACCCGGGGGAGGGCCGCGCGCCGCGCGTGTTCATAGCCGGCGACGCCTGCCACACCCACAGCCCCAAAGCCGGGCAGGGGATGAACGTCTCCATGGGCGACGGCTTCAACCTCGGTTGGAAGCTCGCGCATGTCCTAACGGGCCGGGCCTCCCCCGATCTGCTGTTCAGCTACTCGTTGGAACGCCGGACGGTGGCCCGTGAACTGATCGAATTCGACGCCGAGTGGAACAGGGCTCTCGCCTCCGGCGGTGCGGACGCCGGGAATGGTCGGGAGGTCGAACACTATTTCGTGGAACACGCCCGACGAGCCGCGGGACTTTCGACCAAATACGCTCCTTCGGGACTGACCGGGCCGGACCTTCATCAGGGGCTCGCTCCGGGATTCCCGATCGGCCGCCGTTTTCATTCCGCGCCCGTGACGCGGCTCTGCGACGGCAGGCCCATGCATCTCGGACACGCGGTCGAGGCCGATGGCCGCTGGCGCCTGTTCGCGTTCGCCGGGGAAAAATGGGAGGAGGAATTCGCCGCGCTGATGTGGTGGCTGAAGGACGAACCCGCGTCGCCGGTTCTCCGCCACACCCCCGGGGACGGCGACATCGACGACGTGATCGATGTCC
>JANQKA010000224.1 GCA_028281405.1 Hasllibacter sp.
CGGAAGCCCCCCGCGCCTCCCGCGGGGGACCGCCTCTCAGAGATCGGTCCACGCGTCGGTCGCCGGAGCCTTCCGCGGACGGCCGCGCTTGGGCTTCCGCTCCGCGTCCGCGTCCATGATCCCGTCACCGTCCTCCGCCCGGGCCGCGCCTCGCGGGTCGACGCCACGAGGCTCCGGATCCGCCTCCTCTTCGACGCTTTCGTCCTTCACAACCTCGAGCACCCTCTGGAGGTCGGGAGGTCCGGAATCCGACTCCGGCGTATCGACGAGTCCGCCGTATTCCCCGCCATCGCCGCCGATCACCTCGTTGGCGCCGCCACCGCCCGGTTCCCGCCATTCGCGCGCCTTGCCGTCCCGGCGTTCATGCCCGGACCTGCCGCCCTGCGGCCCGCCGTCCCGGCGGTCGCCCGCGCCGCCGGCCCTCTGGCCGTCGCCATGATCCTCGGCGCCCTGCGATTGATTGTCCCGCCTGTCCTCCCTGTGAGGGCCTTCGCGCTGACGGCGTTCCTCCTGCTCGCGCAAAGCCTCGCTCAGCATGCGGGTGTAGTGCTCCGAATGCTGTTGGAAATTCTCGGTCGCGACGCGGTCGTTGGACAACTGGGCGTCGCGGGCCAGCTGGTTGTACTTGTCGATGATCTGCTGCGGGGTTCCCCGCACCTTGCCTTCCGGTCCCATGCTCTCGAACACCCGGTTGACGATGTTTCCGACGGATCGGTTGCGGTTGCCCTTCGAGCGGTGCCGCGATTTCGATGTTTTCATGTGCCTAGCCCGCCTCCCGGGCGGTCCTGCCCTTGCGCCGCGCCGCGCCGATGGCGCCGCGACCAGACTTTCGGGATGGGCGCGGGGCCCGGGGTCGTCGCGCGACCCCGCCCACTTCGCCCGCGATTAACTTTGCATTGAAGGCGCCCGTCGGCAAGCGTGAAATCCCCCCGTCCCTCGCCAACCCCGCGCCGGCGCCGTCACGGCGCTCGGGCCGAAACAACGCGGTCTCTGCCGTCCATATCGGGATGTACGCCCACCGTGTCAAGACCCGCCGCCGCGAGAACATCCAGCACCGCCCCCCGCCGCCAAGGCGCGATCTCTAGCAGAAGCCTTCCGTCCGGGGCCAGATGGTCCCCGGCCCGGGCGGCGATCGCGCGGTACGCGTCGAGCCCGTCGCCGCCCCCCGCCAAAGCGGTCCGCGGGTCGTGATCCCGCGCCTCCGGAGCGAGTTCCGCCATTTCCCCCTCGGTCACGTAGGGGGGATTCGAAACGATCAGATCGTACACGCCCTCCACCGAACCGAACCAGTCCGAGACGGCGAATTCGCAGCGGTCGGAGACGCCGACCGCCTCGGCGTTCGCCGACGCGGTGGCCAGGGTCTCCGGCGTCAGGTCCACGCCGACCCCGGTCGCGGCGCGACGCGCCGCCAGAAGGGAAATCAGGATGCAGCCGGACCCGACCCCGAGATCGAGAACGCGCCCGAAGGGCGCGCCGAGGGCGGTTTCGACCAGCGCCTCCGTCTCCGGGCGAGGATCGAGGACGTGCGGGGTGACCCCGAACCAATGACCGCCGAACTCGCGCCCGCCCACGATGCGCGAGACGGGAACCCGGGAGGCGCGGCGCGCGACGAAGTCCTCGAACCGCGCCGCGGCGTCTCCGGCGATTCCCTCGGGCATCGCGAGCGTCAAACGATCCGGCGCAACGCCGAGCGCGGCGGCCATCAATCTCCTGGCGTCGCGACCGGCGTCCTCCACCCCGGCGGTGGCGAGCGACCCGGCCCCCGCCGCCAGCGCCGCGGCGACCGTGAGGGTCACGCGCCGTCCATCTCGGCCAGCCGAGCCGCCCGGTCATGGCTCGCGAGCGCGTCGATCACCTCGTCGATTTCGCCCTGCATGACGCGGTCGAGCGAGTACAGCGTCAGCCCGATCCTGTGATCCGTCAGCCGCCCCTGTGGAAAATTATAGGTGCGGATGCGCTCGCTCCGGTCGCCCGACCCCACCTGCGACCTGCGGTCGGCGGCCCGTTCCCCTTCGGCTTTGCGCCGTTCCAGATCATGCAGGCGGGAGCGCAGCACGGACATCGCGATCTCGCGGTTGCGGTGCTGGGACTTCTCGGAACTCGTGACCACGATCCCCGTGGGCAAATGGGTGATTCGCACCGCCGAATCGGTGGTGTTGACATGCTGCCCCCCGGCGCCCGAGGCGCGCATCGTGTCGATCCTGATCTCGCCCGGGGGAATGTCCACCTCCACCTCGGCCGCCTCGGGCAGGACCGCGACCGTGGCCGCCGACGTGTGGATGCGGCCTCCCGACTCCGTAGCGGGAACGCGCTGAACGCGGTGGACGCCGGATTCGTACTTCAGGCGGGCGAACACGTTTTCCCCGCGGATTCCGACGACGAGCTCCTTCACCCCGCCAAGTTCGGTCGCCGCCTCCTCGATCACCCGCCAGTCCCATCCGCGGGTCTCGGCGTGCCGTTGATACATCCTCGCCAGATCTCCGGCGAACAGCGCGGCCTCCTCGCCTCCGGTGCCGGGCCGGATTTCCATGATGGCGGGGCGGCCATCGGCATCGTCCTTCGGAAGCAGCGCCACCCTCAGCGACATCTCGGCCTCGGCGAGGCGCGCCCGCAGGCCCGTCAATTCCTCCTCCGCGAGCGCCGCCATCTCCCGGTCGTCGAGCATCGCCTCCGTTTGGGAAATCTCGTCCACGAGCGCGCGGTAGGCCGCGGCCTGGTCGGCCACCGGCTTCAGGTCCGCGTACTCGCGTCCGAGCTCGGCGATCCCTCCGCCCGGGGAAGCCGCCATGCGCGCCTCGATGTATTCGAGCCGTTGGGCGATCCGGTTGAGCTTCTCCAGTGGAATCATGGCCAGACTCCCTCGCCCATCGGAGAGGCTTGGTCAAGGCGCCGTCCCGTGCTATGACGACTCCATGAGATACGCTTCCACACTCCTGCTCGTGGCCTGTCTGGCCGCGTCCCCCGCCTTGGCGGACGTCAAACTGAGGGACGGGCGGACTTTGGACTGTTACTGCACGGACAGTTCCGGCGGGCGGGTCGAACTCGGCGAGTCGATCTGCCTCTTCGTGGACGGCCGCGCCTTCATGGCGATGTGCGAAATGTCCCTCAACAATCCGATCTGGCGCGACACCGGGCAAGGCTGCCTTTCTTCGCGGCTGATGACGCCGAGGCCCGCGAAGACCTGAGCGAATACACGGGCTCGTCCTCCGGTTCGGAGTGACCGGCCCCGCTCCGCCAGCGGCGCTCGCCGCGCGGCTCCGCCCGTCGGGGCCGCGAAACGCCGAATCGCCGGACTGTGCCCCCGGGTCCGCGGGCCACTGGATCCTGGCCCCGCGCGCGGGCGGGGAATGCGCGCGCGGCGATCCAATCCAACGCCGACCTGAGCCTGGCCCCGCGCGCGGGCGGGAAATGTGCGCTCCCGCTCGAGTT
>JANQKA010000553.1 GCA_028281405.1 Hasllibacter sp.
TTGACACGATCACAGGCGGCGAGGGCGACGACACGATCCACGGCCACACGGCGGACGACATCGGCGGGGACGACGACACCGCGGTCTACGCCGACGACCGGGGCGGCTACGAGGTGTCGACCACCCGCGTCATGGTCGGCGGAAGCATGGCCACGCGGGTCACGGTGCATGAATCCGGCGCGGATTTCGGTGACGAGGACGAGGGCGAAGACACCTTGCTGAGCATCGAGAACATCCGTTTCGCGGACATTACGTTGCTGTTGGCCGAGATGCCCACGGTGGCGGACGGCGCCGCGGCGGACCAAATCGTGGATGTCGGCGCGGCGATCTCCCAAATCGATATCGGCGCCTGGTTCGCGGACTCGAACAACCACGACGATTTGGAATACGTGGTCACGGGTCTCGACAACTCCGGCCTGTCGCGCGGCCAGGGAACGAACACGATCGGCGGCACGCCCACCGTGGACAGCGTGGCGATCATGGTCGCCGCCACCGATCCCCTGACCGGCGTGACCACGACGCACACCCACACGGTCACGAGGATGGACTTGCCGCCATCGGCGTCGTCCGAGGCGCTTCGGAACATCGTTTTGTCGACGGGAACGGACGTCGGGGGAATCGACATCCGCGTCGCGTTCCAGGATGGCCTCGGTGTGGATGGATTGACCTTCGCGGCGTCCTCGAACCTGACGGACAACACCGGCCTGACCTTCTCCTCCGGCGTGATTTCGGGGAGTTTCTCCGGCGCGGTCGACGTGAGCGGGATCTCCATTTCCGCCAACGACGGAACAAATCCCGCCTTCGCCCGGACCTTCGACATCGACGTCGTGGCCGACCGCGCGGCTCTCGTCGGGAGCGCGGGGGACGATTTGATATTCAACAGGTCGGGAAACGACGCGATCCGGGGCGGAGGCGGAAACGACGTGGTGGTCTACGCCGGCTCCCGCGGAGATTACACGATTTGGCAAGGTTCCCCGGCCGGTGGAGGGGCGGCGGTCACATTCGTGCGGGACACCGCTGATCACGACTCCGGCGCGACCGACGAGGGAACCGACGTCCTGACCGGCATCGGCTATCTGCGTTTCGGGGGAGGCGCGGGCGTCGACGTGGAGATATCGGGCATCGAATTCG
The DNA here is from genome assembly GCA_028281405.1 of Hasllibacter sp. Lineage (GTDB taxonomy): Bacteria > Pseudomonadota > Alphaproteobacteria > Rhodobacterales > Rhodobacteraceae > JANQKA01. The sequence continues at coordinate 1,132 of JANQKA010000553.1, forward strand.
ACGATCCGGCGGCGAGACCCACGCCGAACGTGGCGCCGGAAGACTCCTTGGTCGAATTGAGGGACAGGGAGGTTCTGACGGGACGAGAGATAACCCCCATATCGGTCGGCGGCGCGTTCCGCGACCCGGACGGCGACCATACGACGTTCAACTTCGCGGTGGGATCCCAGCGTGAATCGCTCGCTTCGATCGGCTTGCGGTATCAGGACACGACCGGACTGATCACGGGAACGATCATGAGCGCGGGCACCCATGCGATCACCGTCGAAGCCGATGACGGAATTGGCCCAATTCACAGCCAATCGTTCACGATAACGGCGGTGGAACCGGCGCAAAGTCAAGATGATCTGACCCCCGAACTGTTTCTTTCACCCTTGCGGGACACCGGGGATGGCAATGAGACAAGGATTTTCGCCGACGACACGGTGGTGTTCACGAAGGGCAGGGCGATTACGCCGGTGGACATAAGGCCTCTGTTCAACGATCGCGACAACGACGCGTTGACCTACGAAGCATGGGTGGGAAGCTTGAATGAACCGTACAATCCCCGCGACGGTCATTTCAGCGTGAACAATTTCATACCGCTCAACAATTCCAACTTTGGGTTGTCCGTCGACAACGGGGTGATTTCGGGAACACTGAACGAATACTATGCCGGAGTGGATGACGGACGGTACACCGACGAGTCCTTCGAAATCGTCCTGAGGGTTTTTGACGGCCTGGCGGACGGATCCAAATACGCGAATTTGGGGTTTGAGACGGACCCGGCGAGGGGGACGAGCGACAGCGTGTTCACTTGGGCTCTGCTTCCGACGTTCAACGTGAAAGTCAACACGGCCCCGGAGGTCTCGTCATCGTCGCCCATCGGGGATATTCGCGCCAATACGGATTCGGCGATCGGCCCGGTGGACGTTTCCACGGGATTCGTGGACCCGGACGCCGGTTCGACGCTGACGTTCTCGGTGGAGGGCTTGGATGGAACGGGACTGGGTTTCGCCAACAACATGATATCAGGTACATTCACGGGCATTCCCGGAGGCGGGACCGAGCGGTCGATCACCGTGACCGCCACGGATGAACACGGCGCGGCGACCTCCGATCAAATCAAACTGTATCCGAACTCGGCGCCGGAAAACGCCCTGTTCCCCTTGCTGGACAGAACCGTTCTGACGGGCGGCGCGATCACGCCAATCGTGGTCGAAGGAGCGTTCAGGGATTCCGATGGCGACGATCTAACATACACCTTCACGACGGAATCGGGGAGTGGATTTCCGACCGGCTTGGATTTCGACGATTCGACCGGACTGATCACGGGAACGATCGCGGACGCGGGAGTCCACGCGATCACCGTCGAGGCCGACGACGGAAATGGCGGATCCCACGGTCAAACCTTCACGGTCACGGCGGTTGCCCCGGCGCAGACGCCGGAGGACCGGGCGCCGGAGATATTGCTTCCACGCATCGGGACCGGCGACGAGACAAGGCTGTTCGAGGACGGCACCGTGGTGTTCACCAAGGGAGTGGAGATCGCGCCCATCGACATAAGGCCTCTGTTCAATGAACCCGACAACGAAGCGTTGGACTACCTGGTCTTTGTGGGCGGATTGAATGAAGTCGACAATCCCGGCGATGTTACCGATTGGCTGCGACTCGATCACGCGAACTTCGGGCTGTCCGTCGACAACGGAGTGATATCTGGGACGCTGAATGAAAATTACTCGGGCGCGTCGAACACGAGTTACACCGACGATCTATTTGAAATCGTTCTCAGTGTCGGCGAGCCGAACGCGGGAGGCATCAAACGCGCGATTTTCGGGCTTGAGACGGGACGCACCGACGAAAGCCCGCTCAGCTGGGGTCTGCTTCCAACTTTCAATGTGACGGTGAACACGGCGCCGCGGGTCTCGACAACGTCTCCGCTGGGGGATGTTTTGGTCACGAGGGGATCGAAGATAAGCGGGATCGACGTCTCCGCTGGATTCGAGGATCCGGACATGGGATCGACGCTGACGTACTCGGCGAAGGGCTTGGAAGGAACCGGCCTGAGTCTCGACGATGGGATGATAGCTGGAACTTTCTGGGGATTTTCCGGTGGGCCGTCCGAGACGACGGTCACCGTGACGGCGACGGATCAACACGGCGCGGCCATCTCGCAGCAATTCAAATTGCTGCCGAACTCGGCTCCGGAAAACGCGCTGTTCCCCTTGCTGGACAGAACCGTTCTGACGGGCGGCGCGATCACGCCAATCGCGGTCGACGGCGCGTTCCTTGATCCCGACGGCGACGATCTGTCGTTCACCTTCTCCGTGGGATCGCGGAGTGGATTGCCGACCGGATTGGACTACGGCGATTCGACCGGACTGATCACGGGAACGATCGCGGACGAGGGCGTCCATGAGATCATCGTCGCGGCCGATGACGGGAATGGCGCGGTCCGCGGTCAGTCATTCACGCTGACCGCCGTGGATCCAGCGCGAAATCAAGACGATCGGGAACCCGAAATCCTGCTTCCATCCCTTCCGGGGTCCGATGACGCGAACGAGACAAGGCTGTTCGCGGACGGGACCGTGTTATTCACGAAAGGGGTGGAGATCACTCCGATCGATATACGGCCTCTGTTCAATGATCCGGACAACGACGCGTTGACCTACGAAGCCTTTGTGGGCAGGTTGAATGATATTGACAATCCCACCGACACCGCTCAATGGCTGCAACTCGATCACGCGAGCATCGGACTGTCAATCGACGACGGGGTGATATCGGGAACGCTCTCCGATACTTATTCCGGGACGTCGAATAGCCGGTTGGACGATGAGCGGTTTGAAATCGTGTTGAGGGTCAGCGAACCAACCGCGGAAGGCTTCAATTACGCGCATTTCGGGATCGACACGGCGGGTGGATCAAGCGACGACGTGGTTGAGTGGGGTTTGCTTCCGACTTTCAGGGTGGACGTCAACACCGCCCCATCGGTCTCGGCGTCGTCACCCTTGGTGGACGTGTTCGTCAGGGAGGATTGGACGATAGCCTCGATTGATCTTTCCACGGGATTCGAGGATCCGGACAGTGGGGCGTCGTTGAGGTGCGAGGTGGAGGGCTTGGAGGGAACCGGCCTGAGTGTCGCGGGCAACATTTTATCGGGAACTTTTTCAGGTTTCGCGGAAGGGGTCCACGGGAGGGAGGTCACCGTGACGGCGATCGACGAGCACGGCGGCGCCGTCATGGATCAATTCATGTTGCGTTCCAACCGGGATCCGGAAAGCGCCGTGTTCGATTTGCGTGACAGAACCGTCCTTGCGGCCAGCTCGAACAAGAATATCACGCCAATCCACGTCGGGGGGGCTTTTCGTGATCCCGACGGCGACGATTTGTCGTTTTCATTCATGACGGGGGCGAACGCGGGATTGCCCGCGGGATTGAGTTTCGATTCCAATACGGGCCGGATCACGGGACAAATACAGAACACCGGCGCCCATCGGATCACCGTCGTGGCCGATGATGGAAAGGGTGGAACCCACGGCCAAACGTTCACGGTCACCGCCGTGGAACCGACGCCGGGGGCGGATCCACTCTTGCCAGAGATATTGATTCCACGCCTGAATAGCGGAGATCCGAACGAGACAAGGATCATCGCGGACGACACGGTCGTGTTCACGAAAGGGAGAATGATCGATCCCATCGACCTGAAGGTTCCGTTCAGCGACCCGGACAACGATACCCTATACTATAAAAACTATGTGTCCAGGTTTGGAGTACCGGACAATCCTTCCGACCACCTGCATTCTCTATTATTTGATTCGGCGAGGTTTGGTCTATCCACGCCCAACGGTGTGTTGTCGGGAACTTTGGCCCAGGATTACACTTCGCATACGGGTAGTCCGGCCACCCGGACGGATGAGTACTTCGAAATATCCATGAGTGTGGCCGATTGGCACACGCGGATCGCGAATTATGGGCTCGCGACCGACCCGGGCAGGGGAGAAAGCACCGACGTGCTGCAGTGGGGCCTGCTCCCGTCGTTCAATGTGAAAGTCAACACGGCTCCGGAGGCGTCGTCGAATCCCTTCGCGGACGTGACCGTCAGGGCGGGTTCGGAGATAACCGACATCGACCTATCCTCGGGATTCGTCGACACCGACTCCGGGTCGACGCTGACATACGCGGTGAGTGGTTTGGCCGGCACCGGGTTGACGGTGATCGACGATATGATAACGGGAACTTTCGCGGGCTTTTCCGGAACGGACGCCGAGAAGACGATCACCGTGGAGGCGAGGGATCAGTACGGCGCGGCCACCACCCAGGATTTCAAGATCATGCTCGCCCCCGCGACGAGTTCGGCGCGCCGCGCCGGGGACCAAAAGGAGATCGTCGCCGTCGACGAAATGGAAGCGGGGGCGATTCGGGGTGATTCGGACGGCGGCGCTCCCGTGGTCGCCGAGTTGAACCCGGATATTCCCGATGCGGAAGCATTCCACTTGCACCCGGAGGATGGTGATTCCCCGAAGGTCGACGAGCATGGCTCGCCCGAATCGGGTTCGGAGGATTTCAGTTCCGGCGAGGACGGGATTTCCGATTTCGACGTGGACGACGGGGATGGTGAATTCGCGGGTGTTGACGTCTTCGACTCCGCCGCCTCGAACGGGGTCGGCGGCGGCTTCGCCATTGAATCACCGTATTTGGACCAGACGGCCGAAGTCATGGAAGTCGGGGTCGTCGATGGAGCGGATTATTTGTTCCAGGCGGCGTTTTCCTGACCGGGCTGGCGGATTGAAAATTGCGCGGTGACGCGGGACCCGCCGATGATTGTGGCGTGGCGCGTGAAACTTGTTCAGCGCTTTCGCCGTCGAAACCTCCACATGATGGAGATCGAATAGTCGGGACCGCGCGGATTGGAGATTGTCGGGATCCCGCATGGCCGCCTCGTGTGATGGAGGCGGAAGCGTCCCCCCTCGGACGCGCTGGGTGACGGATCGCCAAGCGGCCCGGTCGAAATTGACCGGATCACCCGTTCCGGTCGTCGGGACGGGTTGATGGGTCTCCGGGGAAACCGTCGGCGGCGCCCGTGCGAGGTTTTCCGGCCGGGACGTTCGCGGCAACATTCACTCCGCACCTTCCCGCCTCGTCGATCC
>JANQKA010000554.1 GCA_028281405.1 Hasllibacter sp.
ACAACATCCAGGAGGCCTTCCTGACGAAGGAGCTTTACTACGCCGCCTGCAAGAACATCATGAGCCTGCCGATTCCGAATCTCGATCCGGTGATGGGAGGGATCATGCGCGAATGGCACGACGCCCCCTCGTCGGTGGACGGCGGCTGGAACGATTGGCGGGACGGCCTCGACGCGTCGGGCTGATCCGGAATCCAGGGCGGGCCGCGGACGTCCGCCCCCGACGGCGCCGGAAGGGGCATCGGGCCTGAGCTGGGGACGGCCGGACGGGGGGCGGGAGCGCGGAAATTCCGCTTCGGCGAACCGCGGGCGAACCGCCGCCGCGGCGCGGGCCGGGTTCCGCGCGACGCGCGGACACCGTTCAATACCGGCCGCGGCCATTCTGGAATGCGGGCCTCGGTGAAGCGGGAGGCGGTTTGGAATCCGCCCCGGATTCCCGGATTGGAGGCGGAGGCGAGGGCCGCGAACCGCGCCGGCGGCGGAATCGCCCGGGGAATTCCGCCGGGCATCGAATGAGGAAACGAACGATGATGGAAACGGGATTCGAATTCGTGATCGTCGGCGGCGGCTCGTCCGGATGCGTCCTGGCGAACCGCCTGAGCGAGGATCCCGCGGTGCGGGTGCTGCTGCTGGAGGCCGGTGGACGGGACAACCATCCCCTGATCCACATGCCCGTGGGCTTCGCGCGGATGACCACGGGTCCGCACACCTGGGGCTTCAAGACCACGCCCCAGAAACACGCCGACAACCGCGAGATCCCCTACGCCCAGGCCCGGGTGATCGGAGGAGGTTCGTCGATCAACGCCGAGGTGTTCACCCGCGGCCATCCCTCGGACTACGACCGCTGGGCCGCCGAGGAGGGCGCGGAGGGTTGGGCCTTCAAAGACATCCGAGAGCATTTCCTGCGCTCGGAGGGCAACACCATCCTCTCCGGGGATTGGCACGGCACCGAGGGACCACTCGGCGTCTCCGACATCCCCGATCCGCAGCCGATGACCCGCGCGTTCGTGCAATCCTGCCAGGAGCTCGGAATTCCCTACACGCGGGATTTCAACGGCGGATCCCAGGCGGGATGCGGCGTTTACCAGACCACCACCCTGAACTACCGGCGCTGCTCGGCCGCGACGGGCTATCTCAAGCCCGTCGAGCACCGGCCGAACCTGACCATCGAGACCGGGGCGCGGGTGGAACGGATCACTTTCGAGGGAACCCGCGCAACCGGGGTCCGGTATTCCCGGGGCGGCAAGGAATTCCTTGCCCGCGCCGAAAGCGAAGTGCTCGTGACCGCGGGCGCCATTGGGACGCCCCGCCTCATGATGCTCTCCGGCGTCGGCCCCGCCGACCACCTGCGCGGGCACGGCATCGAGGTGGTCCGGGATCTGCCCGGCGTCGGATCCAACCTGAACGACCACTTCGGCATAGATATCGTGGCGGAACTGAATGGGCATTACAGCCTCGACAAGTACAACAAGTGGCATTGGGCGGCCCTGGCCGGAATCGAGTATCTCGCCTTCAAATCCGGGCCGATCACCTCGAACGTGGTGGAGGGCGGCGCCTTCTGGCATTCAGGCTTGGGCGGCGGAGAGGTTCCGGATCTGCAATTCCATTTCCTCGCCGGCGCGGGGGCCGAGGCGGGCGTGCCGAGTGTTCCTCCCGGATCGTCGGGCATCACGCTCAACAGCTACACGAACCGCCCGAAATCCCGCGGCACCGTGCGCCTGCGCTCCGCCGACCCGGCGGATCTTCCCCTGATCGATCCGAATTTCCTCGCCGAACCCGACGACCTGAAAACCTCGATCGAGGGCGTGAAGCTCAGCGTCGAGATTTTCTCGCAACCGAGCTTGAGGAAGCGCATCCGCAAGATCCGTTTCCCGGACGAGTCGGTGAAGTCCCAAGCCGACTACGAAGCCTACGCCCGGCGGTACGGACGGACATCCTATCACCCGACATGCACCTGCAGGATGGGGGACGGCGAGATGGCGGTGGTCGACTCCCGATGCCGGGTGCGGGGCCTCGACGGGATCCGCATCTGCGACAGTTCCATCATGCCGAGTCTCGTTGGATCCAACACCAACGCGGCGACGATCATGATCGGAGAAAAAGCAAGCGACCTCATCCGCGGCAATCACTGATGTGGGCTCCGGAATCGGTCGAATGCCGGTGTCCCGCGGAGGCCGCCTCGATATTCGATTGGGCGTTTTCCGGCCGGCAAGTGTCATCCGTCCGCGTTGGATTCCAGTTTCTGCAATCCTCATCGCACCGTCCCGCGTCCATCGAAAGAGTATCTTCCATTACTATTGCAATGGCAGTCGGATCGTTCAGTGTCTGAAACTCCGCAACGCTGGCTTCGATCGTGGTCACTCCAATATCTTCAACATCGTGTTGACATTCTTGCCTCCATTGGCGGAGTGCTGGCGACACGCAAAACAAATTCCTTTCCAAAACTGAATCCGGCTCCGTGGCCCCAACGGTTATCGTTCGGCTCGAGCTATCGATGTGCCAATCCAAATTCACACTGCCGA
>JANQKA010000581.1 GCA_028281405.1 Hasllibacter sp.
GCCAACTCCAGCGCCTGGCTCGCGTTGAGCCGCGGGTCGCAGGCGGTGTGGTAGCGATCCGAGAGATCCTCCTCGCTCACCGCCCGCACGCCTCCGGTGCACTCGGTGACGTCCCTCCCCGTCATCTCGAAGTGGACGCCGCCGGGAACCGTGCCCTCCGCCCCGTGAATCCGGAAGAATTCCTGAACCTCGCGCAACACGCTGTCGAACGGGCGGGTCTTGTACCCGGTTGCCGATTTGATGGTGTTGCCGTGCATGGGATCGCACGACCAGAGCACGTTCGCGCCCTCTTCCTTCACGCAACGGATGAGCCTCGGCAGATGGTCCCCCACCTTGCCCGCTCCGAAGCGCGCGATCAGCGTCAGGCGGCCGTGGACGTTCTCCGGGTTCAATTTCCGCATCAGGATCTTCAGATCGTCCTCGGTCGTGGTCGGACCGCACTTCAGGCCGATCGGGTTCAACACGCCCCTGCAGAATTCCACATGCGCTCCGTCGGGCTGCCGGGTCCGGTCCCCTATCCAAAGCATGTGTCCGGAGCCGGCCACCGCCTGCCCGCTCAAAGAATCCGTTCGGCAGAGGGCCTCCTCGAATTCGAGCAGCAGTCCTTCGTGCGAGGTGTAGAAGTCCACCTGGCCAAGTTCGTGGTTGGTCTCGCCCGTCAGACCGGCCGCCGCCATGAAGTCGATAGCGTCCTGGATGCGCTCGGCCATGTCGCGGTACTTCCCCGCCTCCGCCCCCTCGGCGAAGCCGAGCGTCCAGCGATGGATGTTGTGGATATCCGCGAAGCCCCCCGTGGAGAAGGCGCGCAGCAGGTTGAGGGTCGCCGCGGACTGGGTGTAGGCCTTCAGCATCTTCTCCGGGTCCGGGCGACGGGCGGCGGGCGTGAATTCCAACTCGTTCACGATGTCGCCGCGATAGCTCGGCAATTCCACGCCGTCCTTCTCCTCGGTCGGCGCGGACCGGGGCTTGGCGAATTGACCCGCCATGCGGCCCACCTTCACCACCGGGGTCTTGGCCCCGTAGGTCAGGACCATCGCCATCTGCAGAAGAACCTTGAAGGTGTCCCGGATGTTGTCGGCGGAGAATTCCTCGAAGCTCTCGGCGCAATCGCCGCCCTGCAGCAGGAACGCGCGGCCCTGGGCCGCTTCCGCCAATCCGGCGCGCAGCCGCCGCGCCTCCCCGGCGAACACGAGCGGCGGGTACCGGCGCAATTGCGCCTCCACCGCCTCCAGTTCCGCCTCGGATCCGGCGTAGTCGGGCATCTGCACCCGGGGTTTGCCTCTCCAGTCGCTTTTCGTCCAGGCCATTCCGCCCTCCGTCGTGTCTTCGCCCCCCGATACAGCGCCGGGCGGCTCCGCGCCAGCGAAAACGGCGCTTGAAGCGAAGGCGCACAACTGTATCCGTTGCGGGGCAAACCTTGGAACACGCCATGCCCCAAGCCCCGCGAACCGTTGTCCTGGACGCGCCGCCCGACGCCCCGCGCCGATTCGTTTTCGTGCTGCTGGATCAGTTCACGCTGCACTGTTTCGCGTCCGCCGTCGATTCGCTCCGCATCGCGAACCGGCTCGCCCGTAGGACGCTCTACGAATGGCGGCTCGTCGGAGAGGGAGGCGAATCCGTGTCCTGTTCCTGCGGGATGCGGTTCGCGCTCGACGACGACCTGCAGGGGCTCCGGAGCGGAGACACCGTGGCGGTCTGCGGCGGAGTCGGGGTGGCGCGGGCGACCACGGAGCCGCTGCTGAAATGGCTGCGCCGCGAGGCGCGGCGCGTCCGTATGGTCGGCGGACTTTGCACGGCAGGCCATGTCCTGGCCAAGGCGGGGCTCCTCGACCAAAAGCGCGCGACCATTCATTGGGAAAATCAGGACAGCTTCGCCGAGGAGTTCCACCGGGTCGACCTGACCAAGTCGATTTTCGTGATAGACGGCAACCGCTTCACCACGGCGGGCGGCACCGCGTCGATCGACCTCATGCTCAAGATCATCGCCGAGGACCACGGGGAGGAATTGGCCTCCGCCGTCGCCGACCAGTTGATCTACTCCTCGATCCG
>JANQKA010000236.1 GCA_028281405.1 Hasllibacter sp.
GGGCGCCCCACACACCCGAACATCCTTGTGGAAACGCCTGAGCGGTCGCTGGGCGGACGAATCGAAATTGGAGACTCCGGGCGGCCCCGCCGACCCGATGCGGGCTCCGCGATAATTCCGAATTCCGGATGACGTATTCCGGCGAAACGCCCCTCTCGCCGAAGGTTCTCATCCCGCGGTCCCCGCCGAATACCGCCGGGTGGCGGCGGCGCTCTCCGGCACGGCATCCGCCGGCGGCGCCGCGCAACCTCCCGCGGAGGCTTCCCAATGTCGTCGAAACCCGGCGCGCGATGGGTTCGGCGGCGGAGTCTCCGAACGGGGACAACGTCGGCGCGCCTTTTCCGCCAGCCCGCCACGCATCCCGGGCATCCAATGGATCGACAACGGTTACCCAATCCGCGGCTCCAAGCGGAGCCGGCATGCAAGCGTTTACATCCGAAACCCGGTCGACGAGGGAATTTCGGAACCGCGCATGGCTCCGCATGGTTCACGCCGACGCGGTTCCGGCGGAAATTCCACGTCGGCCGCGCCCGGTCCCAACACGACCTCCGCGTCAAATCCGGGAACCTGGTGAATACCCACAGGCGAACGCCTTCGCGTTCCACGGTCTCCGTCCGGAGGAGCGGCGAAGCCGCGGGCGGCGGCGACGCCCCCGACGGAAACAGCGTCGAGGCATCCCCGATACGTGCCCCACCTCGCGAATTCCGGACTCCGTTGGCGGCTTTTCCGCGAATCGCCCGCGCGTGGCATCCCTCCGCGGGCGCGCCGAAACACCCGGCCGAATCCGCGCGTTTCGCCGGAAAACCCCGGCGGCGGCCGCCAACATCCGAGTCGGGGACGCGGAACCGGACGCCCACCGCGCTCCGCTTCGCTTCCGTCGTCCAGCGGTCCAAACGCCACGGCTTGAACCGCACCGAAGCGGCGGATACCGTCATCCCGCCCGGCCACGCCACGACACGGATCGAATACCATGGAATCCACGGTGGGAACTTCCACGCGTCGAACCCGGGCGAACGCCGGCCGGGAAACCGGGTTCGGCTACGCCCCGACGCGGCGCGCCCGGCCCGGCCCGCGCAGGAGTTCCACTCCAGGACATGTCGCGGCCCGGCGTCTCCGCCGCTCCCGGAGCGGAGCGCCGCGTTCTTCCGCGCGTTTCGGAAGCGCGTCGAACATGCACCGACACGACAGACCGGTCGCCCACAGGGTCGACCTCACCATCGGCGCCGCGCGCGGAAGGGCGGCGCGCGGAAGGCCTCGGCGACCGCGACGCCAATCCTTCCCTTCCACGCAATCCGGACACCGATCGTGACACAAAACAGAAGATCCGGCGGACGCGCCGCCCGCAAGGCCGCCCGCGCCGCTCCCCTCGCCGAGGACATCAGGCCCATCGTTCCCGGGCTCCCCGGCGGCTCCTACCGCCCGCTCTCGGACGCGGACATCGAGCGCATCCACCGCGCCGCCCTCCGCGCCCTCGAGGAAATCGGCCTCGCCGACGCCCCGGAGTCGGGCGTGGAAATCATGACCAACGCCGGAGCCGTTCTCGGCGACGACGGCAGGTTGAGGTTTTCGCCCGCCATGGTGGACGACATGCTGGCGAAGGCGGGCCGCGACATCACCCTGCACGGGCGCGAGTCCAGGCACGACCTCCTGCTGTCCGGCTCCCGGGTGCACTACGGCACGGCGGGGGCGGCGGTTCACCTGGTGGACATCGACGGCCGCGAATACCGCGACAGCCTTCTGGGCGACCTGCACGACGCGGCGCGAATCGCCGACAAACTCGACAACATCCACTTCGTCCAGCGCCCGACGGTGGCGCGGGACATGCCGGACAACCAAAGCCTCGACCTCAACACGCTCTACGCCTGCTGCTCGGGCACGGCCAAGCATGTGGGCACCTCCTTCGTGGAACCCGACACCGTGCCGATGTGCATGGACTTCCTGCGCCATGTCGCGGGCGGCGACGATGAGTGGCGCGCGCGCCCGTTCGTGTCGAATTCCAATTGCTTCGTCGTTCCGCCGATGAAATTCGCCACGGAAAGCTGCCAGGTCATGGAGATGTGCGTCGAAGCCGGCATGCCGGTTCTTCTCCTTTCGGCCGGGCAGGCGGGAGCGACCGCTCCGGCGACCATCGCCGGCGCGATCGTCCAGGCGGTCGCCGAGTGCCTCGCCGGGGTCGTCTACATCAACGCGATGAAGCCGGGTCATCCCGCGATATTCGGCACCTGGCCCTTCGTGTCCGACCTGCGCACCGGGGCCATGTCGGGAGGCTCGGGCGAACAGGCCCTCCTGACCGCCGGGTGCGCCCAAATGCACCAATTCTACGGGCTGCCAGGCGGGGCCGTGGGCGGAATCGCCGATTCGAAGCTTCCGGACATGCAGGCCGGTTGGGAACAGATGTGCTCCAACGTCATGGCCGGCCTGGCGGGACTGAATTTGGTCTACGAATCCGCCGGAATGCACGCCTCGCTCCTCGGCTACTGCCACGAAAGCCTGATCCTCGGAGACGACATCATCGGCCAGGCGCTGCGCTGCGTGAAGGGAATCGAGGTGACCGACGAGACCCTGTCGGTCGACGTGATGGCGGAAACCTGCCTCGGCGGACCGGGGCATTATTTGGGGTCCGGCCAGACCCTCGCCCGGATGCAGACCGACTACGTCTATCCCGCCTTGGGAGACCGGACCTCTCCGAAGGAGTGGGCGGAAAACCGGAAACCGGATTTGATCGCGAACGCCGTGGCGCGGAAGGAGGCGATATTGGCCGAGCCGGCGTCCGCGGCGTTCCCGCCCGACCTCGACCGGGAATTGAGGGAGCGGTTCGACATCAGGCTCTGACCGAATCCCGCCCGTCCGACGCGGACGGATGCGGCGGAAGCGGTTCGATTGCGCGTCCGCCCCGCCGCGTCGGTCCCCTCCTCCTCCGCGCCGCGCGCCCCAACGAAGCGCGAAGGCGAGTGGATGAGCCGAGATTGGAAGCCCACGCGGACCGGATGACCGCCAATCGGGTCGGATCCACGCCGAAACCGGGCACGCGTCGCGGGTTTTGACGGATCCAAGACCGATCGACCGCGCCCTGAAGTCGAGACACCACGCGGTCTCCAATTCGGGGGAGATTCGTCCCGACGCGTGTCGGCGTACCGATGGGAGGTATCCACTTGCGGCGCCCGCCACCACCTTGTACCGCGCCGTGGCGGCAGCAAATACCCGTCCCCCGCGCGCCTTGGCGCCGACCCGTCGGAATCACGTCATCCGGCACGTAAGCCGCTCCGGCGCGGGAACCCGTCGCCCAACGGCGCCCTCCGCTCAGGAGAATTCAGGGGATTAGTAACAATCCTGACCAAACTCAACATATGGTGTGGTCCGACAATCCATCATACAACAGGGGCCGGAATTCCACCAAAATCAAGGGAACTCCCTCGACTTGT
>JANQKA010000596.1 GCA_028281405.1 Hasllibacter sp.
GGAGGAAGCCGAAGACCTCGCCGCGATTCTGGGCTTCGAACGTGACACGTATGAGGCGGGAACCTCGATCCTGGTGATCGACACCAACGTCGACCCCAACCAAGTTCGCAAGGGCTTGGAAACTTGGTGGTGGCCACGCATCCACAGCCGCAAATTGGACGCCCGGGTGATCGACGAAGGCGAGGTGTTCCATCCGAATTTGGCCGGGCGCCAGGATCTCGCGGGGTTCATCCAAGCATACGGGGCGGCCACCAAACCGGGAGAGTCCGATGGTGAGGACGGCCTATTCACTGGTGACCTGAAAACGGGCCCGGCGAATAATCCGAGGATCCTTGGAGACATCGCTCTGGTGTTCGACACCGCGGGCGCATACGAGGGACATGGAGACGGCGACGCCGAGACACCCAAGACACGCGACACCGTGGCGTTGATCCGCGGGCCGGGAATGGTCGTGAATTACCACCACAAGTGGTCGACCCATCCCGACACGCCGTCATTCCGTGGATGCTTCATCGCGGATCCGGAGATGGATGGAAAATTGCGGGCGTCCGAGCCACCCGACCATTCCAATTGGGATCCAAGGGCCAAGCGGCTCGAGTATGTGAAAAACAAGACCGACGTCTACTCCGTGATCGCCAAGATCAAATCCTTCGTTCAAACGGCGAGCAACAAGATGGCACCCGACGTTGCGGAGGATGAATCTGGAAGTTCCAACATCGGCAGGGCGATGGCCGCGATTTTCGGAACCGGAACATGGGGACGGGCAAGCGGAGCCGGCGACGGGGATGACTCCGAGGAATCTCCGGTCATCCTCTCCTACGATGTTCACACGGAACCCGACAACGCCGATCCGGCCAAGGTCCGCGCCGCCGGAACCATAGATATCGAACTGAAGCCGGAATTGGACGCCGCGGAAACCGAATTCGAGGGCGACGTCAAAATTTTCGTCAACGGCGGCGGCAATGACGAAATTCTCGGATTCCGGGACGTGAAGGGCATGAATGGAGTCCATTTCGACATGCGCGGAGAGATCAGCGGGGTTCTGCGTCCGGGTGATCCGGTCACGCTGACATTCAGCTCGGAATTATATGATAGTGAATGGACGGTCAGCATGAAGGCCAATGTCCTATCATCTCGATCCGGGCCGGCCTGACCGACGCGCGTAACAATCGTTCGACGGCCCCGCCGACGCCACCGCAGCAAACAACGAAAGCCGACCATGAGCAAAGAATGGAAGCGCGCTTCAAGCGTCAACGTTCGCCCCTTTTGGGCGTTGGCACAATCGGGGGTGGGCGGCGCGCTGCGCAACGCAAAGGTGGGCATCGGAGACGATGTCGAGCAAAAGGCCGGGCGGATCCTTGCAAACGGATGGAATTGGCCTAACACGACCATCTCGGCGCACCCCAACCTCGACATGGATGGACTGACGGAATCCCTCGGGCATCGGATTGACAACACGGATATCGTCGTCTCGTTCGACGACGCCCTTTTCAAAAAACGGATCGTGGCGGATAGATTCCCCCTTGGACGTTGGCCCGGAGGCGCTCACTTGAAGATCGGAAGCGAACTTGTACGCGAATTCGACCACGGCAAGGGATTCGACGTATTCATCGCGTTGGTGATGAGGGACGACACGGACGACGAACCCGGATGGCCGAACCATGCGGGAACATGGCTCGTCCGATCGGTGTTCGAGATCAGGACGGAAGCGCCGGCAAAGTCTCCAATCAAGGAATCCTGGATGACGCCGAACGACGCTCAAAGACTCACGGGATACAGAAAATCCATCCTGCACGTGGACTACACCGAGGGGCAGTTGGGCGAGAACGCCCAATCCGAAGCCCTGTTGGCGACCGTCCGCATGGCGGAAAGCCTCCGGCCTCTCGCGGATGAACACGCCGAAGCGCAAATGCTGGTGGAAGTCGCCTGCGACATCATCGAGGCCGGCAAGGAAGATATCGTCGAGGCGGGGAGCGTTCAGCCGAAGTCGCCACTCGACAACTTGTTGAAAGCGCTGGGAACTCCGAAGAATCCCGTCACCCTCGAGACGCTCAAGGGGTGGCTGTCGAGCGACACCCCCCACCGGATGATCCGGAACGCCCTGCACCACAAAATGAACATGATCAAGCACATGGGAGGCGGCTGATGCCCTACCCCGCAATCACGCCCGGACAGGCCAAGAATTGGTGGACCCGATGGAACGCCACCGAATCCCCGGATCAAATTCCTCCCGTCCCGGAACCGGAAATACGCGGCGGGGACACGGACGCCGTGGACTGGGACGACCTCTGCTCCAATATCGCGAGGAGGTTGATCGAAATTTATCACGAGAATGGTGGCAATACCGCGAAGTTTGAAGGTCATGGCTCCGCGTTCATCCATCAATCCATGCCCATGCATCCCGCGCTTGAAGACATGGAGTTTTGGGTTTGGTTCGCCGTGGCGCATGGAGTGAAATTGATTCAACTCCGGCATCCACCATCAAAAAGTGAGCGGGAAGGGGGACGTCGAATTCCCTTGTCCGCTCACTTCACATTAGCGGACAGAGGGAGAGACATTCCATTCTTCCGCATGTGGTGGCGAGGTGAGGTGTCGTTTCAGCCCGATTCCGAATCTCCATACGACCTCACCGCCATCGGGGGCCACAATGACTGGAGAATCATGATTTTCGGCCGTTCTCCACTCAGGGCACAGACGCTTCTTCACGCCTTGCTCCGGTTAATTCGGGAAGAAAACGCGGGGGCGGCCCAGTTGGAGCGGATGGGCATTGAAATCAACAAAGCCGCGGAAAACGTCGTCGTCGAATCCCTGACGGACGAGCAGGCCGACGATTTCGTTCGAAGGCAATGGCGGAAGGTCATCTCCGCCCAAACCGCCTAAAATGGATTGCTCGAAAGGAGACATCGATTGGGAGCGAGCGCCCGTCCGAGCATGCCGCACGCATAACCCCAACAGATTTCCGCTCCCGCGCAACGAACTCCCCGCCAAGGCGGGCATCCAGGAAACGACGCGGGGCGGCCACGCGGCATCGACCCCGACGGCCTGCCTCGTCGCGCCGCTCCCAAGGTTCAATCGCTTCAATCGAGTCCGGACGCTTTTTGACCTGGGACCACCGGCCACCGGGCTTGGCACGCGCAATGAACGCAACCGTGAGGTGCCGCGGGCGACGGCCGACCGATGGCTCCGGGGTCGAATCGGAGTATCGGAGAATCGGAGTACGGATATGAAGCACCGCGCTTGCGGGTGTGTGGGGAGGTGCGAAAGCGACCCGGAGGGCGCGGTTGAAATCTCCGGTTCCACCCGCGGCGGGCTTCCCCGTTCCCTGGGGACAATGCGGGGAACCGGAACCATGTCCGGGCCGCACATGTTCATTAGATTCTCTCATGATCGCCGGAGTTCGGCCCCGGTTTATCTCATGTTTCGGGCCGCCTCGGAGCGGATGATGATGTACATTGACGAAATCCATTCCTCACCCAAATGGATGCGGGCTATTGTTTGCATCTGTTGACAAACACCCCGATCGGTATTCATCGCCGCGAGGTGTCGGCGAGCATCTGGCCGCCGGTATTTTCGCACCTCGTCTCGACCGTCTGGCCCCCGCAGAAGTGCGCCTCGAGGCCGCGGACTGCGCCGAAAGGCTCGTCGGAGTCGCCCGAAACACCCGCGCGGGGATTCGGCGGATCGACGGTGTCCGAACCCGAACTATGAATCCCTTCCCCGCCCACGTGTCGGGGTTCGTGGTCGGAGCCGAGCGCGGATCGGGTCACGCCAACGCGGATACCTGTTCCGGGGCCTCTTCACCGCGCCGAACTGTCCATCGCCGCCATCACGACACGTCAATACGGTTCGGGCGGAGTCGACCTCCGCTCGCGAACGGCCCCGCACGGTGCGGGGAAAGCCGGGGTTCACCTTTCCATCTTGCCTGGATGCCCGTCGTGGAGGAAGGTCGGGGCGGGCGGTCCGCGCCGGCCGCGCCCGGCCGCCCAATCGGGCGGACGGCCGCCCATCCCTCGGGATGTGCCATTCCGCTTCGAAGGCGCCGCTTCGACACTGGCGCGGCATCGCCGGAACTCGACCTTTCCCCCCGTTCGTCACCACGCGATCCGGAAAACCCGGGTTCGAAGATGCGGAGAGTCTTTGTGCGGGAGTTTCGCGACCCCGTCCGCGAGCGCCGATTCCGAGGCACCGCCACGGCGTGCGCGGGCCACGCGCCTCGTGCCGTCCGTTCGCCGCGCCCAGGCATGCGCGGGCAAAGCAGACCGATATGGCCTCGAACCATGGCTCAATCGCCGCGCCCGAGCGTGCGCGGGCCACGCGCCTCGCGCCGTCCGTTCGTCGCGCCCCGGTGGGGTCCACCCCGGCGTGCGCGGGCCGCGCAAAGTCGCGACGTGGGGAACGCCGGGGTTCACCTTTCAAACTGTTCCAGATGCCCGTCACAGAGTAAGGTCGGGGGAAGCGACCCGCGCCGACCGCGCCCGACCGCTACGTCGGGCGGACGGCCGCCCATTCCTCGGGACGTGCGATTTCCTCTTCGAAGACGCCGCTTCGACACTGGCGCGGCATCGCCGGAACTCGACCTTTCCCCCCGTCCGTCACCACGCGATCCGGAAAACCCGGGTTCGAAGAGGCGGAAAGTCTTTGTGCGGGAGTTTCGCGACCCTGTCCGCGAGCGCCGATTCCGAGGCGCCGCCACGGCGTGCGCGGGCCACGCGCCTCGCGCCGTCCGTTCGCCGCGCTCAGGCGTGCGCGGGCAAAGCAGGCCGATATGGCCTCGAACCATGGCTCAATCGCCGCGCCCAAGCGTGCGCGGGCCACGCGCCTCGCGCCGTCCGTTCGTCGCGCCCCGGTGGAGTCCACCCCGGCGCGCGCGGGCCGCGCAAAGTCGCGACGTGGGGAACGCCGGGGTTCACCTTGCAATCTTTTCCAAATGCCCGTCACAGAGTAAGGTCGGGGGGAGCGACCCGCGCCGACCGCGCCCGACCGCTCCGTCGGGCGGAAGGCCGCCCATTCCTCGGGACGTGCGATTTCCTCTTCGAAGGCGCCGCTTCGGCACTGGCGCGGCGGCTCCGGGACTCGACCATTCTCCTCCCGTCACCACGCGATCCGGATATCCTGAAATCGAAACGGCGGAAAGTCTTTGAGCGGATGTGTCCGCGACCCAGTCCGCGCGCGCCGCTTCCGAGGCGACGCCCCTGTTCACGCTGGCCACGCGCGATTCGCCAATCACCCCGAATCGGAGGTGAATATCCGACCCTGCGCACGCGGGCCACGCAATGTCGCGACATAACTCAACGGTTGAGGCACTCCCCATCTCCGCGCACGGGCCCCGCCCGTCACGGCCGATGAAGGCGCGCGCGCGTCCCGGCGGGATCCGGCGATTCAACGGCGGCATCAATTATTCGTGAATTTCCGTGAGGCGGTTGATTTTCGATCCCGCCCGCTGTAACCGGGGCGAACAATACAATTTGGGAGACGAACCATGAGACTCATAGCACTCCTCTCGGCCGCTGCGCTGACGTTTCTGTCGGCGTGCGGGGCGGGTGGCCCAAAACTCCAGTTCACCAACGAGTACGAGTTCGGACAAACCCTTCCCACCGCCTCGGCGGCCTTGAGGGTTCCCGGGGTGGGCGACTCGCCCGGCGGTTCCCCGAACGCCGAGCTTCAGCAAATGCTGGCCGCCAAGGATGTGGACACCAACGTCATCGTCACGTTCGATGATGTGACCGCCCGCGTGAACGTGCGGTACTTTGCAGGGAGGTCCGGCACGCCCCATGAATCCAATCACGCCTCCACCGACGGCACGTTGATCGCGTATTTCAACGACGCCCACGGCCCGCGCGCGGACCTCAACCTCACGTTCAACAGCGCCCGGTTGCACAATCCCAGCGACAATCCCAACGACGACGGCGAGGTCGACGTCTTGGAAAGCCTCCAAGTGGCGCACGTTCCGGTCGACGTGTTCAGCGAGCAATACGCCCCTCTGGTCGAGGTCACACCCAGCGAGTGGTTTTCCGAGGCCTTCGACCACATCCACTCCAGGGAATTCGAAACCCTCGGCCAGAACGCGTGCGGCAGGTACTTCGACTGCGACTTAACGTTACCCAAAACCTATGTTCGGATGAACGGCGAGGACTGGCGCGAGGGCGAGGGCGTGGGAACCCTCTATCATTCACGCGAACGCGGCTACGGAGCGGCGCGCATCCATGTCGACGACATCGGGAACCCCGGAGCGAACGGCGAGGCTATCGGCCTCAATGGGGGTGTCGACCACGCGCATCCCAACGCACACGGACGGGGATACGGCTTCGATATCTACGTCCGGACCGCAAACGCGGCGTATCCGGATGAACCGGAAAGCTGATCCGCGGCGAATCGGCGCGGCCGGGATTCCCGGCCGCGCATCCCCGCGTCGACGCGCGGCCCGACCGTCGACCCCGCGGTCCCCGCTCCTTGAGAGGACAGGCGCGGCCACGGGAGGCGCCGGGAGCGTCGAAGTCGGCGCGCGCCGGTGACAATCCCCAAGGAACCCTGAGGGGGCGTCGCGGAGCGCGGGGTCGCCGCATTCGACGCCGCGGCCCCGTCGAATCCGGTGGAGCGGCCGCGCCGCGAGTTCGCGACCGGAACGGAGGAATCGCTTCAGCCGCCGCTTGGCCGTCCCGTGACCCTTGGGAGTCCTCTGGGGCAATCCCGACCCTCACGCGTAAATTGGACATTGAGCCGATTGGCGGATCGAATCCGAGGGAGCGTTCTTCCAATTCCGAAGTGAACGCGCTCCGGTCGGTTGGGTGGTTCACAACGGAGGTTCGCGCGGTGTGCGCCGCGTCGTCTGGATCCGATCCAGTCGAGGCCGAAGCCCCCGGCCCGGTCCGCCACGGCGGAGACCGGAGAACCAAGCGGCGCCGTGCGCGGAATCCAACGATTCGAGGATGCCTGAAGGCGAAAATTTGGAATCGCGGGTTCCGTGCAAGGTGTATTCTTCATGTCCGCGATCACGGCCAAGCCACGCCGACGCGGAAGCGATGTCAACCTCGCGCTTGGACACCGCGCCGGCACGCCACACCGCGATTCGGCTTGAATGATAACTCCAACGGCTTCGTGTCGCCCTGCCTCACGTCCACATCGCGCACGCACGGGAGCATCGCCAAACGCGGGGGATTCGCCCGCCCGCGGGGAGGGATCTTCCGTCCGCGGGGGCTTCGTCCAGCAGCGGAAGCCTTGTCCAGCCGCGAGGGCCACGTCCATCCGCGGGGGGCGTTCATTCGCGGGGGCGTCGTCCATCCGCGGGGGCGTCGTCCATTCAAGAGGGCGTCGTCCATCCGAGATGGCGTCGTCCATCCGCGGGGCGTCGTCCATCCGCGGGGCGTCGTCCATCCGCGGAGGCGTCGTCCATCCGAGAGGGCTTCGTCCATCCGCGGAGGCGTCGTCCATCCAAGAGGGCGTCGTCCATCCAAGAGGGCGTCGTCCATCCGCGGGGCGTCGTCCATCCGCGGGGGCGTCGTCCATCCGCGGAGGCGCCGTCCATCCAAGAGGGCGTCGTCCATCCGGGATGGCGTCGTCCATCCGCGGAGGCGTCGTCCATCCAAGAGGGCGTCGTCCATCCGAGATGGCGTCGTCCATCCGCGGGGCGTCGTCCATCCAAGAGG
>JANQKA010000248.1 GCA_028281405.1 Hasllibacter sp.
TGGAATATGTCGGCGCCTCCATTGCCCGTCAATTCGAAGTCCGCTCCCCTCACGTGGAAAATATCCCGATCCTCCCCGCCCGTCAAAGACCTCGCCCCGCCGAATTTGTCGGTCAAATGGATGTTGGCGGTCGCGACGCGCGCCCCGTCCCCGAACTCGATCCAATCCATCGCTTCAAGAGTGTCGGCGCCTTCGTCGATTCCATCCCGGCCCCCATTCGAATGATCCACGACCCTCACGCCCTCGCCGCCGCTTACCATTTCATACCCGTAGTCGTGAACATCGCCCAGATACAGGGCGGTGTCGCCTCCTAAATCTCCACGGATAATATCGTTCCCAAGGCCCCCGAATATCCTGTCATGATGGGTGACGCCCCCGGCCAAGATATCGTCGCCTTCGCCACCGATCAGCGTATCGTTTCCGGGGCCGCCCCCGAAATCGTCCCCGGAACCAAATCCGAAAATAATGTCATTCCCACCCCTGCCGCCCGAGGAGAATCCATCGATTCCCTCCGTTCCGAACAGTATGTCGTTGCCCTCCGTGGCGTTGGCGGACACGGTGAAGGTGATATCGGAAAATTCGAGCGCCTCGATTCCCACCAGGGTGTCGACGCCGTCGTCCCCGTCGTCGGGATTCCTGTCCCGCAGGGTGATCCAGGGCACCAGGGTTCCACCAAGGTCGGCGAGCCGCCCGTCGATGAAGTAATCATTCCAGACCCCGGAATAAACCACCGTGTCCACATCGGCTTCGGGTCCGTTGACGGTGGCCGAATGACCGTAAATTCTATCGTCACCGCCACCGCCCCGGAACGTGTCGCCGCCGCCAAGTCCTTCGATGGTGTCGACTCCCGGGCCGCCCGTCAGATCATTGCCCGTGTCGTCTCCCCTCAACGATTCATACGCGGTGATCTTGAAATTTTGCGAGAATGTCGAATGTCCGTCGGCGGCGGTGACGGCGACGTCGAGGACCGCAGGGGTGGAAAGCGCTCCCGTGATCATGCCGGTTTCCCGATCGATTCCCAACGGCCCAAGCCCCGTCGCGGAGAATGTCAATTCATCGCCGTCGTCGTCCGTGAACGCGCCGCCGGCGTCGATCGGCGTGATTTCCATGCCGTCGAATTCGAATTCCACATTTTCCAGCGGAGTAGCCGCCGCTTTCGGCTTCACGTTTGCGGTGATGGCGAGGGTGGGGTAAACCTGTCCTTCATTCATAAATAAACCAACCTGGTCCAAAGGTCCCGCGACAATCGCCAATTCATTCAATTCGTCCTCCACCACGAAGACCATTTCAATATCGTCATCGTGAACAATTCCGGAGGTGTCGTGGGGATTTGCCACGAATGTCCCGGAAAGCGCGCCGTCCCGAAACTCCAAACCTCGGGTGTGAATCGCTTGCCACTCCTCCAATAATTCCTCCACGTCAAGCCCGCGGAGGAGAGAGGAGTAATAAAGCTCATGCCCATCGTGGTCACTGAACGCGCCACTCAAATCGATCGGAGTTCGAATCGGTTCGCCAACCGTCAACGTTACTTCGGGGAATCCCACCGATGCGTCGAATTCGGGCCTGGAGTTCGCCGCGAAATCGAACCTCTTCGAGACGTATTCCCCGGCCCCGTCACGGGCGATGACTTCCAAGCCGACGCTTTCCGGATCCCGGGTCAGCCCGCCCGAAAGAATCCCCAACAAGGGATCAAATTCAAGTCCCGCCTCCAATAGCGTTCCATTCGGATTTCCATCGGCGTCGAGAATAACCGCTTGAAATTTCAGGATATCGCCGCTCGCGGCGTCGTCGTTCCGGAAGACCTCCGCCAAATTGGAATTATTAATCCTGTATTCCCGTTCGGTGGCGAAGATCGTCGTCGGCGCGTCCGGCACGAGGGATGGAGGAGAGTTCAAAAATAGCACGATTTCGTCCGTGGCCTCGATGCCATGATCATCCGTCGCGGTGACGGTGACGGTTTTCCGGGTTTCCAATTCCGGGAATCCGGTGAAGGTTCCGGAAATCGTGTTTTCGGAGAAATTCAAGCCCGTTCCATCCAGCCCGTCCACGGAGAACGTCAGCGTCGCTCCCGCATCGGGATCATCGAATCCCTCCTCGACGTCGACCGCCCGAATCGCCGAACCGACCTTGACCGGTATGTTCCTCAAAGGCGACGACTTCGACACTTCCGGGGCCGTGTTGACGTGGACGACGAAACTTGGAAGCAAACCCCAATCAAACACGCTTTCGCTGCTCCCCCTTCGGGGATCATCGGCCAGACCGAAATTCGCGAACCTGAATTCAGGCCCTCCGTCACCCGCCCTCAGTAGGATTTCGAGGGACTCTTCCGTGCGCCAACCGTTTGGCAGCGGCCCATATGTGTCCGTGAACGTGCCCGTTATCACCCCGTCATTGAAGGACAGCCCCACCCACGAAGAATCGATGCTGTTCAAGGATAGGCCATCACCGGGATTGTCCACCACGCCCAACCTTCCCACAAAGGCTTCATAGGTCAGCGCGTCGTTGTCGGGATCATTGAACAGTGGCCTCATGTCGATCGGCGTGATCTCTCTTCCTTTCGTGAACACCACGGCTCCATCCGGGAGGATTCTGGTCTCGTTCACAACACCCGTGTCCATCAATCGTTGAAGCAATATTTCGGGATCCCGGTCTCCCTGCCCCGGAATTGGATCCACCGCGGTCACGGTGAATGTCCGCTCATGGATTCCGCCGTTTCCGTCACTGGCTTCGACGGTGATCATGTGGGATCCCGCGTCGTCGAAGGTTCCGGTGATCAGACCCGTGGAACCGTCATAGCCCAAACCAATCGATTCCAGCATTCCAAGTTGGGTTCCCACCGCGAACGAGAATGTCAATTCGTCGCCGTCGGGATCGTGAAAAGCGCCGTCGACCGCGATGGGCGTTATCGGGCGGCCCGTCACCACCGTTCTGTCCAGAAGCGCGAACAGGGCGTTCTCCGGCCGGGTGGTCACGTTGAGGGTGTGGGTGTGTTCGGCGGACGCGTAGCCATCGGAGTCCGTCGCGGTGATTGTGATCGCCAAGGGACCGGACTTGAGGGGAGCGCCACTGATCACCCCTTCCCTATCGACCGACAGGCCGGTTCCCTCCAATCCGTCCACTTCGAAGGTTATGGCGTCACCCTGCCTGTCCACGAACCACCCTCGCAAATCGATGTCGGAAATGGGAACTCCGAGTACGTGGTCGTCCTCCACGCGGGCCATGGGCGATGCGACGGGCCTTTGCGCCTCGACCACGGTGAGAATGTGGATGTGCGTGGCATCGTCGTAGTTCGCGGAGGCGTCGGGTGCGTCGGAGGCGGTGACCGTGATCGCGAATTCTCCCTCCGCGTCGGGGTCGGCCGTGATCAGTCCGCTCGCTGGATCGATCGACAGGCCGTTGACCGTCCCGCCGGTCACCTCGATCGAATAAGTTCTCGAACCGCCGCCCACGAACCAACCGCCCGCTTCGATGGGCGTGAACTCCTCCTCGAGCGCGAACGTGCTTTCCCAGGTCGCATTCGGCGTGA
>JANQKA010000255.1 GCA_028281405.1 Hasllibacter sp.
AAATAGGCCGCCCCGTTCGATTGGGGAGGTGGTTCCCCGGCGTCCGCTCCCGTCCACCCGGAGCGCCTCCGGCTCCGCCGGGACGATCGGGGAGGCGCGGCGCACCCGGCGAATCTCCGAAGGACGCGAATCGCCGCGTCGACCGGGGACGCGCCGCGACGGGGCCGGAGCCGCCCCGACCAAGCCGATGTCCGGCGCCGATCCGCCGACCGTGCCGCGCGGGAACCGCCCGTTTCCGCCCGCCCGCCGGCGTGGTCACGCCAATCCGTCCGCGAGCCAGTTCCAGAGCAGAAAGCGCGCGATGGACCCTTTTCTGGCGGGCGATATGTCGGTCGCGATGCCCGCGAACGCGTCCAACACCCGCTCGCGGGTCAGCCAGCGCGCGTCCTCGATCTCCTCGGGATCGATGTCGATCCCGTCGCTGACCGCCCGGCCGCGGCACCCGATCATCATCGACATCGGATAAGGCCAAGGCTGGCTGGAGAGGTATTCCACCGCGCCGACCTCGACGGCGGTCTCCTCGAACACTTCGCGCCGCACCGCGGCTTCGATGGTCTCGCCAGGTTCGACGAATCCGGCGAGCAGGGAGTACATTTTCCCGGGCCATTGCGGCGACCGGCCGACGAGCACGCGGTTTCCGCGCGTGATCAGCATGATCACCACGGGGTCGGTCCGGGGAAAGTGTTGGCTTCCGCACCCGCGGCAAACGCGCTGCCACCCCGCCTCCGCCATCTCGCTGGCCGCGCCGCAGCGCGCGCAGAACCGATGCGTGAGGTGCCAGTTCAGGACGGCGCGGGCGGTCGCCGCGGCGGCGGCCTCCTCCGGCGAAAGCCGCGCCATCACCCCCCTGAGTTCCGAGAATCGATGGGTTTCCGGGCGCGTGGGGTGATGCTGTTCGCTGGAGTCGAAGAAGGCCGCCGCGTCTCCGGCCTGGCTTTCCGGTGGCTCCCAAGGAGACGCGTCGACCGCGAAGAGGCCGCTTCCGTCGCCGTCGAGTCCGAGAAACACGGGCGTCCGGTCCAGTTCGGCCAGCGGATCCCGCGCTCCGACCCAGACCAACCGGTCGCGGGTCGCCGCGTCGATCAGCGGCTTGCCGCGCCAAAGCGGAAGGACGCGGCCGGATTCATAGGCCCGGTCCAAGGCGGGTCGGTCGCGCCTCAGGCGCGCGGCGCGGTCGCCGAGCGGTGTCCCGAACGTGACTGATTCGGCTGTGCGCATCGATTCCCCCTCGGCGCGCTCCCGTCTCGCACGGGCGCGGGCGCGCGGCAAGGAAATGTACCCGCGTGGATCCCTTCGTGTTCCGCGCCGGGCGCGCGCGGGGCGGCGGAACGGGAACGGTAGGGGGAGGAGACGTCGACCTTCCGCGCCGGGCGCGCGCGGGGCGGTGGAGAACGGAGTGGACCAAGGAGAATGTGTTTGGTTCCGCACCGGCGCGTGAAGGTCGGCGCGAGGTGGTTCCGGGGCAGGAATCCGAACTCGGCGTGTCGCTTTCCGCGGGCCTCGGGTGATGGGCCGGCGGCGCGGAGGGCTGGCGGCGGCGGAGGGCAGGCGTGGCGTCGGGGCGTTCCACTGGGCCGGGCGGGCGCCTCGGAATCCGGCCGACCGCGACACGCGGGGGCTCCTTTCCGCCAACGAATCGCGGACGCCGATCCATTTTCGCCACGGAGGGGGCGCCCCGCGGGGTTCGAAAGGCTCGCCAATGCCTTCCGGCCAAAGCGTTGAAATGGCTAAAGAGGCCGCGGGGCTCCCCGCGCTCGTGGTGTCCGAATCGCCCGCCCGCATGCCGGCCCGATCAACCGGACACCGCTCAAGGAGTCCGCCACGCGGGATTCCGGCCATTCCGCCGGCCTCCGGTTGGCCCCCGGCGGTTCCGCGGAGCCGTGAGCGCCCGAAGGCCGCCCCGCCGGGGTTTCCCCCGCGCGACGCGGCGGACTTCGCGCCGCGGACCGACGCCTCCCTCGCCGCGGGGGAGGGGCGTGGGGCGCCTCCGGCCGTGGGGTGGAAGTGGACGTCGTCCAACAGCCCGGGCCAGGGCGCGGACTTTCCGCTGCGGCGGGCGGAACTCCCCGGTGGAATGGCTGGGGCGGGCCCGCGCTTCCGCCGCGCCGCGGCCTTGCCAATATCCGGAAGGGCGCCTAGACGGATTTCGAGGGGTTGGCGCGGGCAGGCGTCTCGCCAACCCGGTCAGGTCCGGAAGGAAGCAGCCGTAACGAGTCCCGCTTGGGTCGTCGTCCAGCCTCTCACCCAATTCCCGCGCGGGGGCGGAACGCGCGCCCCGGACGCCCCAGGACCGCGCCGGCCTTCCGACCGGTTCGCCGCGCCGCGGAGGCGGGCGCACGGCGCGTTTCCGGACGGTTCCGATTTCGGGCCGCCTTCCGATTTCGCGACGGCGGACGGCGGGGCGCGGCTTCGGAGCCGTATTCGCGGACAACTCCGCGGCGGGTTGGCCCGTGCCCCGCGGATCAAATCCTTTCCCGCGGGGGGCCGATGGCCGGCGGCGCGCCGCCCGCGGCACCGCCCACCTTTTTTCGCAAACCGCCGCCCGTGTATCCTTGCGTTCCGGGGCGATTTGTGAACAAGGACGAACGACCGTTCGGGAGCACCATTAATCAACGCCGACGCGCCCGGACGAATTCCAGAAAGGAAGAACAATGTTCTACAGGGACGAACGGCTCGCTCTGTTCATAGACGGTGCCAACCTTTACTCCGCGGCCAAGGCGCTTGGCTTCGACATCGACTACAAGCTCCTCAAGCAGGAGTTCATGCGCCGCGGCAAGCTGCTGCGCGCGTTCTACTACACCTCCCTTCTCGAAAACGACGAGTATTCCCCCATCAGGCCGTTGGTGGACTGGCTGCAGTACAACGGCTTCACGCTGGTGACCAAGACGGCCAAGGAATTCGTCGACTCCCAGGGACGCCGCAAGGTGAAGGGGTCGATGAGCGTCGAACTCTCGGTGGACGCCTTGGAAATCGCTCCCGCGGTCGATCACGTCGTCCTGTTTTCCGGGGACGGGGATTTCCGCGCGATGGTGGAGGCGTTGCAGCGCAAGGGAGTGCGCGTTTCGGTCTGCTCGACCATTCAGACGCAGACGCCGATGATCTCCGACGACCTGCGGCGCCAGACCGACAACTTCATCGAACTCGACGATCTTCGCGATTCCATCGGACGCCCGCCCAAGGACGGCGGTCACGATGAAGGGGAAGACGACGAAGACTGAGGCCCCGCGGCGGGCCCGGGGGCGGCTGCGCCGTTCCCGGGTCGCCTTCCTCCCGGACAGGCGGGGAGCCGTTGAATGGACGGCCCGGCCCCGCCGCTGTAGACCGACGACATGACGAGGCCGAAGCTCACCCTGTATCTCGCCGCGCCCCGCGGCTTCTGCGCGGGCGTGGACCGGGCGGTGAAAATCGTCGAGACCGCCTTGGAGAAGTGGGGGGCTCCCGTCTACGTCCGGCACGAGATCGTCCACAACCGCCACGTCGTGGACGGCCTGCGGAGCAAGGGGGCGGTGTTCGTCGAGGAACTCGACGAGTGCCCGGCCGACAGGCCGGTGATCTTTTCCGCCCACGGGGTGCCGAAGGACGTTCCGGCCGAGGCCGAGCGCCGGAAAATGATTTACGTGGACGCGACCTGTCCCTTGGTGAGCAAGGTGCACGTCGAGGCCGCGCGGCATCACGCCGACGGGCGCCAGATGGTGATGGTTGGGCACGCCGGACATCCCGAGACGGTTGGTACGATGGGACAGCTTCCGGAGGGCGAGGTTCTCCTCGTGGAGACGGCCGCCGATGTCGGGGAATTGAAGGTGCGCGATCCGGATCGGCTGGCCTACATAACCCAGACCACGCTGAGCGTGGACGACACGGCGGATATCGTGGCCGCCCTCCGGGCGCGGTTTCCGCGGATCGCGGGGCCGCGCAAGGAGGACATTTGCTACGCCACGGCGAACCGCCAGGCCGCGGTCAAGAAGATCGCCCCGGAGGTGGACGCGGTGCTCGTGATCGGCGCGCCGAATTCATCGAACTCCAAGCGCTTGGTCGAGGTCGCCAAGGGGGCGGGATGCGGACACGCCCAACTGGTCCGCGGCGCCGCCGACATAGACTGGCGCGCGCTGGAGGGAGCCCGCTCGGTCGGCGTGACCGCCGGGGCCTCCGCGCCGGAGGTTCTTGTGACCGAGGTGACGGACGCCTTCCGGAACCGGTTCGACCTGACCCTGGAGGAGGTCGAAACCGCGCGGGAAAGCGTCGAGTTCAAAATCCCGCGCGTCCTGCGCGAACCGGCCTGAGGATGCCGTGACGGGCCGCCGCGATGCCTCGACGCGGGCCGATGTTCCCGGTCGCGTGGAGCGGGCCGGGGGCGGGGACAGCCGGACGCTGGCGGTCTACGCCGACGGCGCGGAGCGGTACGCGGATTTGACCGACAAGTGCCCGCCGGGCCTGACGCGGTTCATGGAAAGCCTGCCGCCGGGTGCGGACGTGCTGGATCTCGGATGCGGGCCGGGCAATCACGCCGCGCGCATGTCCGCCGCGGGATTCGCCGTGACGGCTTGGGACGCGAGCCCCGGCATGGCGACCGAGGCGCTGCGGCGGCACGGTCTGGCGGTGCGCGTGGCGACTTTTTCCGATCTCGCCGACGTCGCGGCGTTCGACGGGGTTTGGGCCTCCTTCTCGCTGCTGCACGCGCCGCGGCCGGAACTCCCGGTCCATCTTTCGGCGATTCGGCGGGCGTTGCGGCCGGGCGGCGTCGTCCGCGTCGGCATGAAGACGGGGGAGGGAAGCGGGCGCGACAGGCTCGGTCGGTATTACACCTACGTTTCCGAGGAGGAGCTCGAGACGCTGCTGACCGGGGCCGGCTTCGAGGTGCGCGAGCGGTCGACGGGCGCGGACGCCGGATTCGATGGTGTGGTGTCGCCATGGGTGGAGATGCAGGGCCATGCTTGAGATTGTGGCTTACACGGACGGCGCCTGTTCGGGGAATCCCGGTCCGGGTGGCTGGGGCGTTCTGCTGAGGGCCATCAGGGACGGCGAGATCGTCAAGGAGCGCGAACTGTCGGGCGGAGAAGAGGACTCCACCAACAACCGGATGGAATTGCTGGCGGCGATCCACGCCCTGGAAAGCCTGAGCGGACCGAGCGCCATTCGGATCATCACCGACAGTTCCTATCTGAAGGACGGCGTCACCTCCTGGATCGGCAAGTGGAAGGCGAACGGGTGGAAAACCGCGTCGAGGAAGCCGGTGAAGAACAAGGATCTCTGGCTCCGACTCGACGGCGCGCGCTCCCGCCACCGCGTGGAGTGGAGTTGGATCGAAGGGCACGCCGGGCACGAGGGCAACGAGCGCGCCGACGAATTGGCGCGCGAGGGCATGGCTCCGTTCAAGCGGGGCAAGACGGGATCGGGATGACGCGCGAGCGGCGGCGGACGGGAAACGCGGGGCGGGTTTGCTTTCCGCTACGGCTCCGCGGTTTCGAAGCCGGCTCCGGTGGGCGTGGACAGGATCCCCGCGCCGCTTCAAATCAATCCGAGAAGTTGGTGAACCGGGCCTACCGTCCGGGGGGCTGATCCGCCGCGCCGCCTGCCGGCCCGGGATGATTCGCCCGGAGGAACCCGGAGGGGCGTCGCGGAGGGTTTTCCCGCCGTCCCCGGCCCCGCCGGGCGAGCCGATCGAGGCAACGCCCGTCCCGCCGCGCCGCGCGGCGACCGGGGGCGGTGTCTACTCGGGCGCCCCGATGAGCGCGGCCGGCGCCCGCGGGTCGCGGTGGAAGTCCAGCGGCGCGCGGTCCGAGGCGGTGGTGGCCCGCTTGAATTCGTAGCGCGTCTCGCCTCCCTCCTCTTCCGAGGCGATGATCAGGCACCGGTAGAGGTGGCGGCTTCCATCGTAGACGTCGACAAGGCCGCGCAGCTTGGGAAGGTCGGAGTCGACGGTGAAGCCGTTGTCCCGGAACCGGAGGATCGGGTGGGCCACGCCTCCCGCGCGGACCCTGAGTGTGCTTTTGCGTTCGAGGTCGGCCTTGCGCGCGGCCTCGAGGCCCGCGCGCACCTCTTCGGGCAGAAAATCCGTCATTTCGAGCTCCGGGATCATTCCTCCAATTATGGCGATTCGCCGCCGCGGGTCAAGTCTCCATCCGCGGATGGCCCCGCTTTGGCGCGGTCAGCTCCACCGTGTGTGCCACCGGCGGAATCGGAAATGTCGATACCCCGCCCGGGCGCGGTCCATCGGCAAGGCGCGGCCCGAGGATGGCGTCGCCTCCCGGGCGCGGGCGCTCCCGTGGCGCCCGGAACCTCGCCGGGCTATCGGGCGGCGGATCTTGGACGGAGGATTCCCATGGGCATGCTCATCGATGGCGCGTGGCGGACGGACCGCGACCTCGCAGGCGGCGGGGGGGCGTTCGAACGGGCCGAATCGACGCGCCGCAACTGGATCACCGCGGATGGCCGCGCGGGGCCCACGGGGGAAGGCGGCTTCGCCGCCGCCTCGGGCCGATATCACCTGTATGTCTCGCACGCCTGCCCTTGGGCGCACCGGACGGTGATCTTCCGCAAGCTCAAGCAACTGTCCGGCCACATCGGCGTCGATGTCGTCCATCCGCTCATGGGCGAGGACGGATGGGAGCTGCGCGGAGACGGAAACGGCGCGACGGGCGACAGCCTTCACGGCGCAAGCCACCTGCGCGACATCTACCTCCGCGACGACCCCAAGGCCACGGGCAGGGTCACGGTGCCGGTGCTGTGGGACAAGGAACGCGGACGCATCGTCTCCAACGAGTCCTCTGAGATCGTCCGCATGTTCAATTCCGCGTTCGACGAGGTCACCGGGAACACCGACGACTACCGCCCGGAGGAATTGCGCGCCGGGATCGACGAAATCAACGGGCGGGTCTACCACGGCTTGAACAACGGCGTTTACAAGTGCGGCTTCGCGACCCGGCAGGACGCGTACGACAAGGCGGCGGCCGAGGTGTTCGACACGCTGGACTGGCTCGAATCCCTGCTCGGGGAGCGCCGCTACCTCGTCGGCGACCGCGTCACCGAAGCCGATTGGCGCCTCGCGACGACGCTCTTCCGCTTCGATCCGGTTTACCACACCCATTTCAAGTGCAACCGGAATTTTCTGCGCGATTTCCCCAATCTCTGGGCCTACGCGCGGGAACTCTACCAGTGGCGGACGCCCGAGGGACCGGTCTCGGAAACGGTGAATTTCGAACACATCGTCGACCACTATCACCGCAGCCACAGGAGCGTGAATCCCCACGGAATCGTCCCGATCAACCCGGTGCTCGAGTGGAACGAGCCGCACGGGCGCTGAAGTCCGTGAACGGGTATTGGTGAGGAGCCTCGCGTTCCGCGTCCGCCGCCGCGGCGGAATGGAAGCGTCCGGCGGTCGACGGCCAAAATTTTCCGGCCAAGCCGGTTCGGGAAATTTCGGGGACGTCAGCGACGTTGCCCACGTCGCGGGCCGAGGGAAGCGGTGGCCCCGATTCCCATTGGGGGATTGACACAGTGCCGGGAGGCTCCGCGGCGGCTTGGCCGGGCGCACTCTCGAGCCACCTTCCACGTATTGCGCCCGGGGACATCCCGCCCCTGTCTTGAACGTTGTCATGGGCGTTTTTCCGCCCCGGGTCATCTCCGGCAATCGCATCCCAACTCCGTGGTCCGCCCGAACGGATGTCGCGGAGTGGCGGTGATCGGTGTGCGGGCCGGAACGCGCCGCGGAACGGGAGCCGGACGCGCGGGGTGGGAATTGGGAACCGGGCGGACAGCGGAGACGGGAAGGGAGGGGCCGGCCGGGCGGGAGGCGGAGCGGGGCCGAACGAAAGTGGATGCCGATCCGCGCGCCGGCGCGTGGAACGGATGGAGCGCCGGGACACTGGAAACAGCGCGGGAGGCGGGTTCGTGGGGCCGTCGCCGCCTCCGGGCCGCGCGGGGGCGGAACATGAAGGCGGCGGCGCGGACGAACCCGATTCGCCGCGGAAATTTGATCGACGCGATAGCGTGGACGCCCGGTGCCGGGCCGGCGCGAACCGGGACGCGGCGGTCACCCGGTTCGCATCGGTCGGCGCGGGTCGGGCGCGATGCCCGGCTTCCGTCGGTCGCATGGTCCGTGGAGCGGGCGGCGGCGGACTCCGGAAGGAGGGGACGCCGAATCCCGGGCGGGCGGTCCCGATCCGGTTCGTCGTGCCCCCCGTCCCGACCGTGCCGGATCTGTTTTTCGACACTGGTCGATTCGGCGGGATTTCTCCGAATCGCGGGAAACCGCCGGTGCGTTCGAACGCCGGAATTCCGGATCGTCCGGCGCGGTCCGTATTCCGAGCCGGGCGCGGGTGGTACTTTCCCCGACCACGCCCGCTCGGAAGCCGACGGGAGGAGGACCGGGCTCGGCGGCGCGCGGTCCGCGCGCGGAGGCCCACCATCGCTTGGGAGTGGAAGGCGGTCGGAGCCGGCTTTGCGGATGCGGACTCCGACCCGCAACCGTCCGACCGGTCCCCCGTTCGCCCGGGGCCGGAACGGACCGCGCGGTCAGCGGCCGGCCGGAGTGTCGACAGGGGGGCTTGCCATCGACCACCGTTTTTGATTTAGGAAAGCGAATTGGAGAGGCGCGAATGACGGCTTGGATAACAATCTGCGACACCTGCAAGCGAGGGGACTGGCCCGAGCGGGGAATGCGGGAAACCGATGGGGAAGCCTTCGCCGATTTGATCGAGGCGGCCGCGCGCGGGGCGGGGGTGCTGACCCGTCGGCATTCATGTCTCATGGGGTGCGACCACGCCTGCAACGTGGCCATTCAGGAGAAGGGGAAACTGACCTACACCCTCGGAGGCTTTGAAGGCACCGTCGAAGACGCGCGGGGCGTGGTCGACTACGCCTCGCTATACTCCGAAAGCGAAAGCGGACAGGTCGCCTACCGCCTGTGGCCGCCGGCCATCAAGGGCCATTTCGTCACCCGCCATCCGCCGTTGCCCGAATGAACGCGCCGCAACATCCAGAGCCACCGAAGCACGGCGGCGGAATCGACGCGGCCGTTTCGCGGTGGGGCGGCGAGAGGCAGGACTGGCTGGACCTCTCCACCGGCATCAATCCCCTGCCGTACCGCCTGCCCCAATTGCCGGGAGAAGTCTGGACCGAGTTGCCCGACCAGGTGGCGGCGGACGATCTGGATCACGCGGCGCGGCGGTTCTGGGAGGTTCCGGACGGCGCCTCGATCATAGCCGCGCCGGGCAGTTCCGCGCTGATCGCCCGCATTCCCGGGGTCACCCCGCCCGGCCGCGTCCGAATAAACGAACCCACCTACAACGAGCACCGCTCCTCCTTCACCACCCATGGCTGGGAGGTCATAGAAGACGGTCCCGCCGAGGCGCAGGTCGCGGTGCACCCCAACAACCCCACTGGAGCGTATTGGGAGCCGACGGCCGCCCCGCTGACCGTGATCGACGAGACCTTCTGCGATGTGACGCCGGAGGCCACGCTCATGGGGCGCGCGACCCGTCCGGGCACGCTGATACTCAAGAGCATCGGAAAATTCTGGGGGCTCCCCGGCCTGCGCCTTGGATTCGCCATGGGGGATCCGGACTTGATCGCGGACCTCGCGAAGCTTCTCGGCCCGTGGCCCGTGTCGGGCCCCGCGCTGCACGTCGGCGCCGCGGTCCTGTCGGACTTTCCGTGGGCGGTCAAAACCCGCAAGCTGCTCGCCGCCTCCGCGGAGCAGCTCGACGCGCTGATGGAACCTCACACGGCCTCGGTTCTCGGAACGGCGCTTTTCCGCCTTTACGAAATCGAGGACGCGATGGAACTTCACGAACGTCTGGCCCGCCGGCACATCCTCACGCGCGTGTTTCCCTGGTCGACCAACTACATCCGCATCGGCCTGCCTGGGTCCAAGTCGGACTGGCGGCGGCTGGAGGAGGCGCTGGTGTGACCGCGGGGGGCGTGATCGCCCTGGCGCTCGCGGTCGACGCGATTTTCGGTGAGCCGCGCCGGATCTACGAAAACATCCCGCATCCTGTGGTCCTTATGGGCCGATTGGTCGGCCGCGCCGACGCTTCGCTGAACCGGGCGGCGGGGCGCCGCGCGAAGGGGACGGTGGTGGTCGCCGCGCTTTGCGCCGGCGGGGCGGCCTTGGGGGGCGCGCTCGCGCTGATCCTGCCGTGGCCTTTGGAGGCGGTCGCCGCGGCGACGCTCCTGGCGCAGAGATCCCTTTCGGACCACGTGTCGGAGGTGTCGCGCGGGCTTCGGATTTCGCTCCCGTTGGGCCGCCGCGCCGCCGCGCGGATCGTCGGACGCGACACCGGGAACCTGGACCATTCGGGCGTGTCCCGCGCCGCCATCGAATCGGCCGCCGAAAACCTGTCCGACGGGGTTGTGGCTCCGGTATTCTGGTTCGCCGCGGCGGGACTTCCCGGCATCGTCGTCCACAAGCTCGTGAACACGGCGGATTCGATGATCGGCCACCGGACCGACGATCACCGCGAGTTTGGATGGGCCGCGGCGCGTCTTGACGACGTCCTGAATTGGATTCCCGCGCGCCTCACCGCGGGCTTGATATTCCTGGTTCGCCCGGCGCCGGGGGCGGCCCGGACCATCCACAGGGACGCGGCCCTTCATCGATCCCCCAACGCGGGTTGGCCCGAGACCGCGATGGCGGTTGCGTTGAACGTGGCCCTGTCGGGGCCCCGCAGCTACGGCGGGCTGATGGAAAGCGACCCGTTCGCGAATCCCGGCGGCCGGCGGAGGATCGGCCCCGCCGAAATAGACGACGCCGTGGGCGTCCTGTGGCGGGTTTGGGCAGCGCTTTTCCTATTGAGCCTGACCGCGGGTTTTCTGTTCTGAGGCGCGGACTTGCGGCGTTCCGTGAGGGCGGTTTTCATGCCGTTCGCGGGTGGAATTCCCCGGACGCCGCGGAATTCCATCCGGTGTATTCCGTTGGGTATCGCCGGGCGGCGCCCGCGACGCTCCCCGTCCGCCTTCAGCGATTTCTCTCAGGTGGAGAGACCCGACAAAGGGCCGGTGCGGCGGAAGCCCGCCGAGGGCGTCCAGGGCCTGTTGGCATTCATCTGTGGCGATCATCGTCGCCCGAAGGCCCCGGAGCGCGGCGAATTGGCTGCCGCGGGTATTGCCGCAACCTCGTCGCGGTCCCCCGCATCCCTTGATCTTCATGAAGAAATTTCCGGTCAGGTTTCGCCACCCTGACATTTTGGCGTCGTGGTTCCGCCGCTCCGTACGACGGACCCCGGGCGGAATCTCGGGGTCACCTTGGGATCCCACCCTCTGTGGTGTTCGGCAACCGGTCGACGTCGAAAACCTGTCCGCGAACAGCCGTCAAACGGCCCATTCTCAAGCGGCGTATCGGCCGCTTTCAGTTCGTGCGCTTGGCTCATAAGCGGCGCGAAGTCCATCGGGTGGACGGGCGAGTCGACCGGCGCGACGATACTGGTGGTCAGCCTTCGGCGCGAGGGGCTGATGAACTGTTGGCGGCTTTCGGATCGCGCGTCTGGTCCGTAACCGGCGCGTAGTCAATCAGGTGGCTAGGCGCGTCGACAAGCGAGACGATATTGGTGGTCTGCCTCCGCGCGGGGGCCGACGGCATTTCGGCCGCTTTCAGATTGTGCGCTTGACCTAAACGCGGCGCGAAGTCCATCGGGTGGCCGGGCGAGTCGACCGGCGCGACGACACTGGTTGTCAGCCCTCCGCGCGAAGGGCCGATGGACTGTAGTCCACATTCTGATCGCGCGTCTGGCCCGTAACCGGTCGAATTCGTTCGGGTGGGAGGGCGCGTCGGCAAGCGAGACGATATTGGTGGTCTGCCTCCGCGCGGGGGCCGACGGCATTTCGGCCGCTTTCGGAGCGAACGTCTGGCCTTAAACCGGAGCGAAGTCGATCAAATGGCCGGACGCGTCGACCAGCTTGACGATACTGGTGGCCAGCCTCCGCGCGAGGGGCCGATGGCCTGTCGGCCGTTTACGGATCGCGAGCCTGCCCCGCAGCGGAGCGAAGTCGATCAGGTGGCCGGGCGTGTCGACCATCTTGACGATACTCGTTGTCAGCCTCCGTGCGGGGGCCGATGACCTTTCGGCCGATTTGGGATCGCGCGTCTGCCCGGTAAACGGAGCGAAGTCGATCAGGTGGCAGGGCGCGCCGACCAGGTTGACGATATTGGTGGTCAGTCCTCCGAGCGAGGTGCCGATGGCCTTTCGGCCGCTTTCGGATCGTGCGCTTGGCCCGTAAGCGGCGCGAAGTCGATCAAGAGGCCGGACGCGTCGACAGGCGCAACGATACTGGTGGTCAGCCTTCGGCGCGAGGTGCCGATGATCTGTTGGCGGTTTCGGATCGCCGCGTCTGGCCCGTAACCAGCGCGAAGTCGATCAGTTGGCCGTGCGCGTCGACCAGCTTGACGAAACTGGTGGTCAGCTCCGCGCGGGGGCCGACGGCCATTCGGCCGCATTCGGATCGCACGTCTGGCCCGTAACCGGGCGAAGTCGATCGGCTGGGTGGGCGCGTCGACAAGCGCGACGATATTGGTGGTCAGTCCTCCGAGCGAGGGGTCGATGGCCTTTGGGCCGCTTTGGGATCGTGCGCTTGGCCCGTAAGCGGCGCGAAGTCGATCAAGAGGCCGGACGCGTCGACAGGCGCGACGATACTGGTGGTCAGCCTTCGGCGCGAGGGGCCGCTGTTCGGTTGACGGCATTCGGGTCGCCGCGTCTGGCCCGTACCGGCGCGAAGTCGATCAGGTGGCCGGGCGCGTCGACCAGCTTGACGATACTGGTGGTCAGCCTCCGCGAGGGGCCGACGGCGTTTCGGCCGCTATGGGACCGTGCGCTTGGCCAGTAAGCGGAGCAAAGTCGATCAGGTGGACGGGCGCGTCGACCGGCTTGACGATACTGGTGGTCAGCCCTCCGAGCGAGGGGCCGATGGCCTTTCGGCGGCTTTCGGATCGCGCGCTTGCCCGTAACCGGCGCGAAGTCGATCAGGTGGCTGGGCGCGTTGACCAGCTTGACGATACTTGTGGTCAGCCCTCCACGCGGAGGCTGATGGCTTACGGGAGACAGCTCCTTCGCGGCACCGATGGACTTCTGGCAGGCTTGGCGGATGGCACCGTCGATTATCACGCACCCAGGGTCGACCTCCCAGCGGAATCCACTGAAATTCGCTGAAAATATCCATACTTCACACACCCGCGGAATCGAGGTGGACCGAGATCCACTTGCCGAATTTCTCGGGAAGATCCCTCATGGGGCATCGGGGCGCACGCGCCATAAGACGGCCACCGTGCGCGGTCGTCCGCCCGCAGTCGTCACATTTCGCGTCGACCAGCGTGATGATTTTAGTGGTCATCCCGTCTCGCGATTGGGCGATGGCCTGTGGAACCAGCACCTTCGCCGCGTCTGCGGCGTTCTGGTGGGCTTGGCGGATGGTGCCGTCGATCATCACGCACCCGGGGTCGGTCTCCCGGCGCAAATCGCTGAAAAACGCTGAATTCTCCCTTCTTCACGCACCTGCGGAATTGAGGTGGATCGAGTTTCACTTGCCGAATTTCTTGGGCGGTCCCGCGTGGTGGCCCCGTGTCGCAAGGCCACAAGACGGTCTCCGCGCACCGCCGGTTGACTCGCCATCCGGCCGCTGTCGTCCCGTGGCCGAAATGGAACACCCGCGGCTTTTTCCAAACGTGGTCGGTGATCATGGTTCGATTCGCGTTCATCCGAACACCCGTTTGCGCGGTGAAGCGGATGTCAAGGCACCCGTGAATCCCAAAATTCACGAGGCCGCGCCCAGAACTCGGGAATCGAATGTCGACAGGCCCAGATGAACCCGCACTAGGAATCGGATTGGAATTCCACATTGCCGAGGTCGGAATTTGGCTCCAACGTCCCGGGATTTTCGGAAACCCAGCGGTTCGGCCCCGGAGAGACGCCGCCGGACGAGCCAACCCGGCCGGTGGGCCGCCCACGCGGTCGGAACGGAAACCCCGATGGGCTCAAACCGCCACGCATTGGCTCGGTCCCACCGTCACGCGCCGTCGCGAGGTTGGGGGGATTTTCGTGGTCGCGAGCGTGGGTTGCATCCAATGAGGGAACACCGAAGGCCTCGGTCGCGCGGGAGTCTTGGCGGGTTCTGGTTGACGCCGGACGCGGGGGCATGCGCCCGCCCGGTTTGCATGGCCCAGTTTGGAACAACGATGTCCTCGACGGATATCCGGACCCGGGCGAACCGTCGTCGGCGGACCCGCAGCGCAACGAGAAAAACTGTTCCCCCTTCGCCGGACGGGCGGCGGCGCCTCCAAGTTCGATGTGGCGCCGTTCCCGTTGCCCGCGTGCAGGAGCCGCGTTGTCGGTTGATCACCGACCCGGTTCCGGCTGATCGAAGTTGCCGCGCCGCGCTGGGTCCGGGAGACGAAGCCGGGATTGTCATATCGCTGCTCCTCCCCGCGAACCGCCTTGCCCGACGGACGAAATCATTGGACGAATCGGGGGCGCATCACCCAGGGGGTGATGCGGTGGAATGGTACGAATCATCGATTACAGTTGCCATCCCGCGTGATTCGATTCCCGATTGGGGCGATTCCCGGCTTAATTCTCTTATTTTTAAGGGATTCGCGTGGCGTTGACATGGGGGAAGGGATGGTGGATAAGCCCAAACATGGGTGAGATGGGACCATATCCAAGCGCGGGAATGGGCAGCTCGATTGGGGGCTGGACGGTGCGCGTGCGTCCCGCCGATGGGCGTGTATGCGGAGCGAGGCGAGGGCCGGGGACTGGTCGGCGTATCGCGCCGTTGACGTACCGCCGCCCGGATTCGCGGCGGTGCCGTGATTTGACTCCGGAGTCCGGTCGTTTTCCTGCGGGGCGGGTGATGTTCACACCCGTGGGCGTGAGGCGTGGTCATTTTTCCGCTTCGGTCCTGTCCGGCGACTGTGAGCGTGGCGAAGTAACCCGTGCACCCGCCATCCCTTGGAGGAGGCACCCTAGGGGGGGATGGCTTGACGGTACTTGGCGTCCGATCACCGCGACGTTCCGGTTCACTCAGCGGCGTTCATGTGATCGGGGGATTTCGAAGGGCTATGAATCGCCAAGGGATCACGGGAAAGCGACTTCTCCGGCGGAGCGGTTTAGCGACGGTTCGGCGTTGGTCGGCTCGGCAGTGGCCAGCGCGGGAGAAGCCGCCGTGGCGCCTTTGGTGGGCGATATTCTTGGAAAGGGATCGGTCGGTGAGAGCCGGGGCACGCCGACCCAACGGCTTCACGCGCGCCGGGTCAAATGTGTTTCCTCCCGCGGTTCGGGCCATGGTGGGATGGCTGGGCCGTTTCCTCGCAGGCCACCGGAGATCTGTCCGGGGTGGTTCCCGCCGGGAGGGGAGTCCGGTGTCCCGCAAGCGCGGAAATCGTGTTTGAAATTGAAAATTCCCGCTGTCGCGCTCCCTGTGGAGAAGCCTGAAGCGGGTTGTTTTCTCCTGAAGGGGCGTTGCGGGTTTTTGACCCTTTCGATGCCGCGGGCGTCCGGAGGGTGTGTGTCGGCATGGCCTCTCGTGCGGTTCGTAATAATCCATGTGCGGCCGTTCTCCGAATCCACAGATTTGTTGGCGGGGTGGTCGAGAAATGAAACATCGCTCCTCGATCGGGATCTACATCGGGAATGAAGGACTACACCATGAAAAGCGCCAAACCTCTCCCCAGCAGCAAGCCCGCAGCCCCAGCGGCCTCCAGTGTCGTGCCCGCCGAACCGGCTTCGCTCACCGCGCTCGCCACCGGTTGGCCTTCGAGTTTCCTTTTCTTGGGAGACTTCATGGCATTGGGAGGAATCGGGGGTATGACCTCCGCGTCGCGGATTGTTGGACAGGACCAAGTGGTCAACGGCAGCCCGGGCAAGGAAAGCTTCAGAGTCCTTAAGGATGGCCTTGTTTACGGCGGAGGTGGGGGGGACACGTTCACGGTTGACGGGGGGACTGCCCACGGTGGAGACGAGGGCGGAGACATGTTCACGGTATACTCGGGGACCGCTTTCGGGGGATCCGGATCGAGTTTCACCGGTACTGGGGCGGGCAAACCCTTGTATGATTGGAAAGGTGCCGACACGTTCACGGTTGAGGATGGGACCGCTTACGGTGGCGCGGGCGCCGACACGTTTACGGTTAAGGGGGGCACCGCTTACGGGGGCAGGGGCACCGACACGTTCACGGTTGAAGGGGGCACCGCCCGCGGGGGACCGGGTGGCGACAAGTTTAAGGTTGTTAGTGGGGGGA